>JBGTLX010000643.1:0-2543 GCA_041743855.1 Rhizobiaceae bacterium
GGCGACCACCGCGTCGTATTCGCGGGCGTCGTGCATGGCCGAGGCCTCGCGGGTCCAGGCGACCAGTTCGTTGGTCTTGCCGGCCATGGCCGAAACCACGACGGCGACCTCGTGGCCCGCGTCGACCTCGCGCTTGACGTGGCGCGCCACGTTGCGGACACAGCTGATGTCGGCGACGGACGTCCCGCCGAATTTCATCACGATGCGCGCCATGGAGTGCGGATGCCCTTGCTGGTTTCGGGCGCGAATAAACGGCCGCGAATGTGCGGCCTCCATATCCAAAACCCATACCTTGCGCAAGCAAGTCGGCCTTGATAGCGGCAGTTACGAAAATCATGACGACAGGTTTTGAAGCAGCCCATTACTCGGATCGCTGGTTCCGCCCTCGAACGCGCGCGCGCCTTGCTCGCCGACAAGAATTTGAAAACCTGAGCCTCTGTCGGGGCGTGGGTTTCGACGGGGGGCCATCGACACTCCCGACTTGACTTTCGATCCATCGCGCCCGACTTCCTTGTGCCGAAACGGGAGACCACGATCATGGCCGAGGCGCGACGGACAACCATCGATACGGCGGAAGTGGAGCGCTTCTCCGCCCTGGCCGCCGAATGGTGGAATCCCAACGGCAAATTCCGCCCGCTGCACAAGTTCAATCCGATCAGGCTCGCCTATATCCGCGACCAGGTGGCGGCGCGTTTCGGCCGCGACTCGCATGCCGCGCGGCCGTTCGACGGCCTGCGTTTTCTCGACATAGGCTGTGGCGGCGGGCTTTTGTGCGAGCCGATGGCCCGCCTCGGCGCGGAAGTTGTCGGCGCGGACGCTTCGGCCACCAACATCGAAGTGGCGAGGCTCCATGCGGCGCAAGCCGGCGTGGCCATCGACTACCGCGCCACCACCGCCGAGGACCTTGCCGATTCGGGGGAAAAATTCGACGTCATCCTGAACATGGAAGTCGTCGAGCATGTCGCCGATGTCGATCTGTTCATCGCCAGATGCGGCGAGATGGTCAAGCCCGGCGGCATCATGTTCGTGGCCACGATCAACCGCACGCTGAAGGCGCTCGGGCTGGCCATCGTCGGGGCCGAATACGTGCTGCGCTGGCTGCCGCGCGGCACCCACCAATACGGCAAGCTGGTGCGCCCGGACGAACTCGAAAAGGCCCTGTCGCAGGCCGGCATGCCGATCATCGACCGCACTGGCGTCGTTTACAATCCGCTCACCGACCGCTGGCAGCGCTCCAGGGACATGGACGTCAACTACATGGTGCTGGCCGAGAAGGCTGGGGGCTGACTCAGTCGTCCTCGTAAAGGCTGTCGATGAACGCCTTGTCCGCAGGCAAGCCTTTTTCAGGGTTGCTGCGGGCGCGCACCTCGGCGACAAATGCCCTACTGCGTTCGACCAGCGAGGGTTCGGCCTGCTTTGGCTTCGACTTTGGTTCAGAATTCTTGCTGTGATCGGGCATGGGATTCTCGGACGATAGTTAGCTCGGCTGCTCCGGTTTAGGTCGCAATCAGCGCATGTTGACCCACTTGCCTGGCGAGGTCCAATTCTTGGAAGGCCGATCGGACGCGGTCAATGCTATCCCTTGACCTCGGCTACCGCGTCCAGAAATCGCGGTGCGGAGCGACGAGTTCGTCTTCGATCTCCGGGAAGGGGCCAAAGACCTCGATCTTCTTCTGGCCCGAGCCGAATACGGTGCGCGAAGGGAGGCTCATCGTCGGGTTCTCCGCATGATCCCCGGTCAGCGCCAGCAGCTTTGTCTCCTCGACCCCGTAGACCAGACGCCCGATGTTCGCCCAATACATGGTGCCGGCGCACATCGCGCACGTATCGAAGGTCGAGACCAGCGTGCATTGCCACAGGAACTCCGGCTCATAGGCCGCCGCGGCGCGCCGGGCGAGCTCGGTCTCGGCATGGCGCACCGTATCGAGATTGCCCTGCCGCATCAGCACGCGATCGTCAGGCCCGACCAGCACGCACCCGAACGGATGATGTCCGTGCGCCGCCGTTTCGCGAGCGACCGCGTTGGCGGATCGGAGGTGGGCGAGCATCTGATCGCGGGTCATGGCAAAATCCTGTCACGATGCCGAGGGACTATGCGAGATGCGGAACACGCTCCGCTACTCCTTAACACCTCGTCCCATTTAGCATATCCGCCACTCTGAGAAACCAGGTTCCCTTCAACTCGACTGCGCCCTGGTCGTCATTCCAACGCCTGCAACGATAATCGCCGCGCCGATCCAGGTCAGCGCCCTATAGCTCTCGCCGAGAAAGAATACCCCCGACAACAGTCCGACCGCCGCCGCCACATAGCCGATCTGGCTGAGATAGACCGGGCCTCCGACCGCCTGCAGGCGAAAGAAGAAGGCGAACATCGCCGACGCCGACGCGATTTGCGCGGCCGAAAGCAGCGGCAACCCGGCAAGGCCGGCGATCGAGCCGGCATCGAAGCGGCTGATCCCAGGCGCAACGGGCGACTGGGAAGTCATCATCGGGCTCGAAGTCCACGCGCAGGTGACGTCCGAGGCAAAACTGTTTTCCGGCGC
>JBGTLX010000644.1:0-2538 GCA_041743855.1 Rhizobiaceae bacterium
CGTCCGCGCTGATCGGGCAGGCCGCGCCGCAAACCGTGCTGCCGCCGGTCGAGGGGATCGACCGGCCCGGAATCGCGTCGGACGCGTTCAAGGGCAAGGTCACGCTGGTCAATGTCTGGGCGTCATGGTGCGCGCCGTGCCGCGAGGAACATCCGCTCCTGCTGGCGCTTGGCCAGGATCGCCGCTTCGACATCGCCGGGCTCAACTACAAGGACAAGCCGGAGAATGCGCGGCGTTTCCTCGGCGATCTCGGCAATCCCTATTCGGCCATCGGCGCCGACGGCTCCGGCCGCGCGGCGATCGACTGGGGCGTCTATGGCGTTCCCGAAACTTTTCTTGTCGGCAAGGATGGAACGATCCTCTTCAAGCATGTCGGGCCGCTGACCAACGAGGCGGTCCGCTCCGACCTGATGCCGCAAATCGAACAGGCGCTAGAGCATCGGACGATTAATCGTACGCATAGCCTGCTTCCCTGAGGTAGTTCCGGCACTCGTTTCGACTGAAGAGATCGCAGATGTTTCCGATCGCCTTCCAAAGGGCATCGAAGGTTCTGGCTGCTACGGCGCGCAGATGAGCCTTGAGTTTGGAGAAAGCCATCTCGATCGGGTTGAGATGGGGGCTGTAGGGTGGCAGGAACAGGAACCAGGCGCCGTGGTCCTTGAGGCATTCGGCGGCGCGCGCGCTCTTGTGAACGGCAAGGTTATCCAGAATGACGATGTCGCCCTTCGACAGGGTCGGCGCGAGTTGGGTCTCGATCCAGGTGTCGAAGGCCGGCCGGTTGATCGCCTTCTCGATCACCCAGGGCGCGGTCAGGCCGTGATAGCGCAGGCCGGCGATGAAGGTCTGCGTTCCCCAATGACCGAATGGGGCGTCGGTATGCAGCCTCGTCCCGCGTAGGCTGCGGCCGCGAAGCCGCACCATCTTGGTGTTGACCGACGTCTCGTCGACAAAGACGAGACGATGCGGTTCGAGCCGCATTCTGGGTTGGCGCAGGTCGATCCAGACCCGGCGCTCAGCGCGGATGTCAGCGCGTCCGCGCTCCGACGCCATCAGCGCTTTTTTTATATGTGAAGCCGCGACGGCACAAAAACCGCGACAGCACCGCCGGATCGGCCTTCACGCCGTGCTCGGCTTCGAGCCGGGTTCCGAGCTCCGGCATGGTGATATCCGGCTGAGCCTCCACCACCCCAACCAGAAACGCCTCGAAGCCCTGAAGCCTTTCGCCAGGCGGCCGTCCCTGACGGGCCGGCGATCCCGATCCCACCAGCGTCACACGCCGCATCAGCTTTACCGCAAAGCTCTCGCTGACCCCAAAATGACGCGCCGCCGACCGACGAGAATGACCCGCCGCGACGAATGCGACCACACGATCCCGAAGATCGAGCGAATAGCTCTTGCCCATGATCCACCTCCAAAGACGGTGAATCACAAACCAATCAAAAAAGGAATCCGCGATTCCGGATTTCAGTCCGATGCTCTAAGGTCGGGAACCGACCTGATCCTGGTCGATACCGGTTCGGGCTTAAATTTCCAGCCGACTGCGGGCAAGCTTCTCGAAAACCTCAAGGCCGCCAGCATCGATCCGGCTGCGATCACCAAGGTGGTGTTCACACATGCCCATCCCGACCACATCTGGGGCACGCTCGGCGCCGACGCGACGCTCAATTTTCCCAATGCGGCCTATTATGTCAGCGCCGCCGAATGGGATTTCTGGACCGATCCCGACTTGCTCACCAAAATGCCCGTCGAGATGGGCGACTTCGTCAAGGGCGCCCAGCGCGACCTGGCAGCTGTCAAGGATAAGGTGACCATGGTCAAACCCGGCGACGACATCATGACCGGCATCAGGGTGCTCGATACGGCGGGGCATACACCTGGGCATTTGTCGCTTGAGGTAACAGGGGGCGACGGCCTGATTATCACCGGCGACGCGACGACCAACGAGATCGTGGCGCTGGAGCATCCGGACTGGAAATTCGCCTTTGACGCCATCCCGGACCTAGCGATCCAGAACCGCAAGGCGCTGCTCGATCGCGCGGCCACCGACAAGATCAAGCTGCTCGGCTATCACTGGACCTCTCCGGGTATCGGATATGCCGAGAAAAAGGGTACGGCCTTTAGCTACACGGCGGCGACCTGACGCCGCCGCGAGGATCAGGAGCATTTCGGGAGTTTATCCACGCCGCCCGGCTCTGCGGTATAGTTTGAGAATTTCAGATGCCGTCTATAGCATTGGACGGTGGCAAAGACCGGGGCGCGGCGATCCGCATCTCTATCTGTGGGATGACGATCAGCCGCATCGCGGATGGCGAATGTACCGCGTGCATACCGCTTCCGACGCCGCGCCCGGATGCGGTTTCGGCAAAGGTGGATCTCGCCGCCACACCTAAGCAGGTGCCTGCCGAGCCCGAATATATCGAATTCACGACCGACCGCAGCGAAACGAAGATGATTCGTCTGGTCGTTACGAACTGATAGCCGCTATCTTTTCGGCTTCAGCCCATCGACGAAAAGCTGCTCCAGAAATCGCGCGGCGTC
>JBGTLX010000645.1:0-4401 GCA_041743855.1 Rhizobiaceae bacterium
GGGCGCTCGACGGGCTGGCGCTGAAGCGCATCCGTCCGGCGCTCGGCCGGGAAGGCGGGGCGCAACCGAGCGAGCACAAGGATGCCTTCGACGCCTATATGCGCAGCGGCGACGACCGGCTGATGCGCGCGCTCGACGTGAAGGCGATGTCCTATGGGTCGGGCCAAGACGGCGGCTATCTGGTGCCGGACGAGACCGAGGCCGAGATCGGCAAGCGGCTCAGCGTTCTGTCGCCGATCCGCTCGATTTCTTCCGTGCGGCAGGTGTCGTCGGCGGTGCTGAAGAAACCGTTCTCGATCAGTGGGCCGGCGGTCGGCTGGGTCGCCGAAACCGCCGCGCGTCCGCAGACCGCGACGGCGACTTTGGCCGAGCTGCAGTTTCCGACGATGGAGCTTTACGCCATGCCGGCGGCGACCGCCTCGCTGCTGGAAGACACGGTCGTCAATCTCGACCAGTGGATTTCGAGCGAGGTTGAAGCGGCTTTCGCCGAGCAGGAAGGCACGGCCTTCGTGACCGGCGACGGGACCAACAAGCCCAAGGGTTTTCTCAGCTACACCGAGGTTGCGGAAGCGGGTTGGAGTTGGGGCGAGATCGGCTACATCGCCACCGGCGTTTCCGGCGCGCTACCGGCAAGCGATCCGTCCGACGTGCTGATCGACACCGTCTATGCGCTGAAGGCCGGCTACCGGCAGAACGCCAATTGGGTGATGAACCGCAAGACGCAGGCGTCGATCCGCAAGCTCAAGGACGCCGACGGCAATTATCTGTGGCAGCCGCCTGCCGCGCCGGGGCAGCGCGCCATGCTGATGGGCTTTGGGCTGGTCGAGGCCGAAGACATGCCCGACGCCGGCGCCAACACGACGCCGATCGCCTTCGGCGACTTCGCCCGCGGCTATCTGATCGTCGACAGGACCGGCGTGCGCGTGCTGCGCGATCCGTATTCGGCAAAACCCTACGTGCTGTTCTACACGACCAAGCGCGTCGGCGGCGGGGTGCAGGATTTTGACGCGATCAAGCTGCTGAAGTATGGGGTGAGCTAATCCCTTCTCCCCGTCACTATACGGGGAGAAGGTGGCCCGCAGGTATTTCGCTGGCGAAATATCGGTGGGCCGGATGAGGGGCAGCACCAATTTTTCCAACCTTGGCCCCGCCCCTCATCTGCCTGCCGGCATCTTCTCCCCGTGAACGGGGAGAAGAAACGCTGCCGCCTCCGGCTACTCTCTTATCGGCAATCACAAGGACAATCGAATGACGCTTTTGCGAACGGTGGAACCCACCGCCGAGCCGCTGACGCTTGCCGAGGCGAAGGCGCATCTGCGGCTGTCGCATGGCAGCGAGGACGAGCTTCTGAACGGGCTGATACGTGCCGCGCGCGACGATGTGGAACGGGCGACCGGGCTGGCCCTGATGGACCAGAGCTGGCGTCTCGTGCTCGACCGCTGGCCGCGGGGCGGGTGCGTTATGCTGATGCGTTACCCGGTGCGGGAAATCCTGTCGGTCACCGCGTTCGGGACCGAAGGCGAGGCCTCGCTGATCGATCCCGCCGACTACGAGTTCGATCCGGTGTCGCGGCCGGCGCGACTGCATTTCGAAAACCAGCCAGCGGCGTTGCGGGCCATGAACGGCATCGAGATCGACTTTTCCGCAGGTTTCGGCGAGGCGGGAACCGATGTGCCGGATCTGCTGAAGCGGGCGATGCTGGTGCTGGTGGCGCACTGGTACGAATTCCGGGCGACATACGGCGCGGCCGATCAGCCGGTGTCCTGGCCGCCAGGCTACGACCGGCTGATCTCCGGCTACCGCGCGCGGAGGCTCTGATGTTTCTCGACCCCGGAACGCTGCGCTCCGAACTGGCGCTCGAAGCCTGTTCGACGATTGCCGATGGTTTTGGCGGGCATGTCGAGGCGTGGGCGGAGACCGCCACGATCTTTGGCCGGATCGAGCCGGTGTCGGCGCAGAGCATTTTCGGCGCGGACCAGACGCTGGAGAGCGTGACGCACCGCGTGACCATGCGCTGGCGCGACGGCGTGGCGAGCGGCATGCGTTTTCGCAAGCAGGGCCGAACATTCGCGATCCTGACCGTTCACGATCCCGACGAGACGGGCCGCTATCTTGTCTGCCGGACGAAGGAGGTTGGCCTGTGAAACTGACGATGCAATTGACGCTGGACGGGCTGGTGCGGGCGCTGCGCCTCGACGCGCATGGTCTGGCGGAGGAGATCGAAGGCGGATACCGTCTCGCTCGGGACCGCGACGAATTTGCCATGGGGAAACGCCAGCGGATGGCGAAGGGGGAGAAAGACGATGACAGCGCCCGCCGCTGAACTGCAGAAGGCGGTGTTCGGGGCGCTTGGCGGCGATGCTGCAGTTGCCGCCGCCGTCGGTTCGCGCATCTTCGATCACGCGCCGGCCAACGTCGCCTTTCCCTACATCGCCTTCGGCCGCACCTCGCTTTACGACTGGAGCACCGGCACCGAAAGCGGCAGCGAGCAACTGTTCACGCTGCATGTCTGGTCGAAGGCCAAAGGCAAGAAGGAAACGCTCGATATCATGGAGGCGGCGCGGGCCGTGCTCGACGACCAGGCGCTCGATCTGGAAGGGCACCAACTCGTCAATTTGCGGCTGGAATTCTCCGAGGCAAGGTATGACGAGGATTTGTCGGTGTATCATGGGCTACTGAGATTCAGAGCTGTGACGGAGCCGAGCGTGTGATAATTCTACTCCGGCGGGCGCCTGAAGCAATTTTCTGCGCTTCCGATGCTCACGGACCCAAACGTCCGCTGCGCGTCGGTTCTCGAAAACCACTCCATCCGCCTCGCCGGAGCGAATTCTGACACGCTCGGGGAGCGACGCTAAGATGCCAAACTCATTCGCGTTTTTACCTTAACCCCCTCACCGTCTCGCTTCGCTCGCCACCTCTCCCCCACGCCGTGGGGGCGAGGAACCCAAGCGTGTTCAGGCCGCAACCTCCATGAGTCTGGGTTCCTCGCCCCCTTTTAGGGGGAGAGGTGGCGAGCGAAGCGAGACGGTGAGGGGGTTATAAACCAAACTATGGGAGACTGAAAAAATGGTCGCACAGAAGGGCAAGGACCTTCTTCTGAAGATCGACGGCGCGGGCGGTTTCGTCACCGTCGCCGGGCTGCGCTCGAAGCGGATCGCCTTCAACAGCGAGACGGTCGACATCACCGACGCGGATTCGGTCGGGCGGTGGCGCGAGCTTCTGGCCGGCAGCGGCGTGCAGCGCGCGGCGATCAGCGGCTCGGGCATCTTCAAGGACGCGCAGTCGGACGCTATGATCCGCCAAAAGTTTTTCGCCGGCGAGATCGGCGACTGGCAGGTCACGGTGCCGAGCTTCGGCACGGTGGAAGGCGCATTCCAGATCACCTCGCTCGAATACACCGGCAGCCATGATGGCGAGGTGACGTTCGAGATCGCGCTGGAATCGGCCGGGCCGGTCGCCTTCGAGGTTTTACCATGAGCGCCAATCGCAGGCGCGGTGAGATCGAGGCGGATCTGGACGGGCAGGCTGTCAGGCTTTGCCTGACGCTGGGCGCGCTCGCGGAACTGGAAACGGTTTTTGCCGCCGACGATCTCGGCGCGCTGGTGGAAAAATTTTCGCGCGGAAAACTGTCGGCGCTCGACATCATCCGCATCATCGGCGCCGGCCTGCGCGGCGCGGGAAACGATGTCGCCGACGAGGCGGTGCGCGCCATGCAATGCGAGAACGGCGCGGCGGGGTTTGCGGCAATCGTCGCCGACCTTTTGACCACGACCTTCGGCGCGGCCAAAGCCGCCGAGGCGGGCGCAAACCCTTAGAGGCCGTGGCAGGCAGCGCATTCCCGTGGGCCGATGTCATGGCCGCGGGGTTCGGCCTGCTGCGGCTTTCGCCGAAAAATTTCTGGTCGATGACGCCGCGCGAATTCGAGCGGGCGATGAGCGTGCTGAGGCCGGCGAGAAGTCCCGCGCCCGCGCGGGCGGAATTGACTCGGCTTATGAATGAGTTCCCCGACGACATTGTTTCGGAGAGAAAAAATGGCTGAGGACGTCACGGTCAGGGTGCTGGCGGACACCGCGCCGTTCCAGACCGCGCTGGAGAATTTGCAGCAGCTGTCGAACGGGTTCGGGTCGCAGTTGACCGGAGCGCTGAGGAGCGCCGCCGTCAGCGGCAAGGATCTGGACGATGTGTTGCGGCGCATCGGGCTGAACCTAGCCGGCATGGCGCTGCAGCAGGGGCTGAAGCCGCTGCAATCGCTGGCCGGATCGCTGTTTTCGAGCCTGCTGGGCGGGCTGTCGGGGATAACGCCTTTCGCGAGGGGTGGCGTGCCCGGCCATGTCGTGCCGTTCGCCGGCGGCGGTGTGGTGTCGCAGCCGAGCTATTTTCCGATGGGACGCGATGTCGGCC
>JBGTLX010000646.1:0-12533 GCA_041743855.1 Rhizobiaceae bacterium
TCGTAATTCTCGCCGGTGATGATGACCGGCGGCGAGACGGCGAATTCGGCGATGCCGCTGAACACATATTTCGGCGTGTTGCGGGTGAAATCCGTGATCAGCTTGTCGTAGATGGTGAGATTGGGCGCGAGCACGAAGAAATTCTTCAATCCGTGCGCGACGTGCAGATAGGCGACGAACGCGCCCATCAGCCGCGTCTTGCCGACGCCCGTGGCGAGCGCGAAGCAGAGGCTTGGAAAACCGCGCTCGAAATCCGTGACCGACGGAAACTCGGCTCCTATCGCCGCAAGCGCCGCGTCGATGTCGGCCCCTTTGCGCGTCGGCGCGAGCTGCGTGATCCTGTCGAGGATTTCCAGCGAGCGGCGCTGCGGCGGGCGCAGGCTGAGCCGCCCGGCGATGGCGTCGACATGATGAGTTGGGCCGCCGGTCACGTCTTCGCTCCTTCGGGCGCGGCCAGCGGGGTCAGGCTGTAATCGTCGTGGCCCCACTCGCAGCGCGCGGCGATGTGGTTCGGGATTTTGCGCACGGTCAGATTGCGGAAGGAGGACGGATTTCCGCGAAAGGCCCGGCACAGGACCAGCAGGCTGCGCTCCGGGCCGACCTCCTCGCTCAGCAACGCCAGTTCTTCCTGCATCAGCAGGCGCGGCATGACGAAGATGAAGTCGCGTTCGGTCGAGCGCCCGTGTTGCCAATAGACCGTTTCGCTCGGCGCGTAGGTGAAATCCTCGAGCTTGCACATCGCCTCGACCAGCATGCGTTGATCATAGGATTTGGCGATCACCGCGCGGCCGTGCCGGTCGATCTCCAGCAGCGATGGCGCGAGCCGGAAATAGCGAAAACCGCCGCCGCCCTGCCAGCTGACCGCATCCGTGACGCCGCCTTGATCCTTGCCGTCCACCACTTGCCGCAGGCGCGGGATGATGTGGGTGTGGCAGTGCTCGCCAAGCTCGACCATGATCCAGCGGCGGCCCATCTTGTGGGCTACCGCCCCGGTCGTGCCCGAGCCGGCGAAGCTGTCCAGGACCAGATCGCCGGGATTGGTGGCGATGTCGAGGACGCGCTTGATCAGGCGCTCTGGTTTCGGGGTTTCGAAAGCCTGATCAGGGCCGAACAGGCTTATGCCTTCCTTCTTTGCCTCTTGATTGTGGCCGACTTCGCTATTGTCCCACCAACTCCAAGCCGAGACGCCTTCGCTTTCCGACAGAAAGGTCTTTCGACGGGGAACGCCCTTGTTGTCCCTGCCGAAGTAGATCCGGTTTTCAGAGACCAGTTCACGAAATACGCTTTCCTTGTTTTTCCAGCACATGCCGGTTGGAGGAAAATGCGTCACGCCGTTTGGCGTCACGATCTGATACATCTGGTTTGGACGGAAACCCTGAGCCGAATAGTCAGAAGACACCCAAGGCCCACGCGGGTCTCCGTCGGGGTTGCGAAAGTCTTTCAGCTGCTTTGCGCTTCTTGATACGGTCCGCAGCCGAAGACGCGAATTGTCCTTGGCGAACACCAGGATGTGATCGTGCGCATCACCCAGCCGCAGGCGCGCATCCGGGGATGTTCGTTTCTGCCACACCACATTCGCGACAAAATTCCGCCGCCCGAAAATCTCGTCGCAGAGAACCTTGAGATAATGCGCCTCGTTGTCGTCGATGGTGATCCAGAGAGAGCCGTCTTCCGACAGCAGCCGGCGGATGATCTCCAGCCGGTCGCGCATCAGGCCGAGCCAGAGCGAATGCTCCAGCCCGTCATCGTAGTGGGTAAAGGCGCTGCCGGTGTTGTAGGGCGGGTCGATGAAGCAGCACTTCACCTTGCCGGAAAACTCCTGTTCCAGCGCCTTCAGCGCCAGAAGATTATCGCCGAAGATCAGCCGGTTGTCGCCGCCGATGCCGGGTGGATACGAGCGCTCCGGATCCTCGATCAGGATGCGCGGCTCAAGTCTCGGCCTAACATCCTTGTTGACCCAGACCAGTTCCAGGCGCGGCTTGCGTGGTCTATTAAGAAGCGTTTTGGGGCACTGCGGCTTCCAGTTGTATTCAATAGGGTAATACAACTATGAAGCGTCGGCGTTTTGATAAGGGACTTTGCTATCTCGGGTTGAAGCGGATTGCGGAACTGCCTCAGCCGTTCCAGGTCATGTTCATATAGACGCCGCCGCGCTCCAGTTCCTGGAGCATCTGGTCGAGCCGTTTTTGCTTGGTCTCGTCACGTTTGGCCGCGCGATCCAGCCGAGATAGTCGTTGCGCTGTTAGTCCGGGCGGGCCTCATAGGCATCCATCAGGCCGCGCTCGTCGAGGGCGGCGCGGATGTTTTCGGGCATCTGGTTCAGGGCTCGCTTCAATCCGGCCATCCTTCAATTCTAGCCGCCGCACCGACGACGGGCAACAGAAGCAACCGGGGTGAGGAACCCCGCCGGCCATGCTAACGATGAAGTTCCGCCCCCGCGCCGCTCGTCCGGCCTTGATCAAAGGGGATTCACCTATGGACATCGCCGACCTGCTGCTCGCCAGCGCCCCCCATCTGCTTGTGTTCCTGCTGGCAGCGATCCTCGCGGCGGAATGGGTCCTCGTGCGGCCGGGCCTCTCGGGCGATCGGTTGAGCCTTCTCGCAAGAATCGACGGTGCCTATGGCGGCGTCGCAATCGCCGTCATCGCGGTCGGTGTCGCGCGCGTCGTTTTCGGTCTCAAGGGCTGGGAATTCTATGTCGCCAACCATGTGTTCTGGACCAAGATGGCGGCCTTCGTGGTGGTCGGCTTGCTGTCAATCCGGCCGACCATGCGCATCCTTGCGTGGCGCAAACTTCCGGCCGGACACCAGGTCGCGGATGATGAAATCCGCTCCCTCCGCGCCTGGATCAAAGCCCAAATCGCCGTCTTCGCGCTGATCCCGGTTCTTGCCGCCGCCATGGCGCGCGGCGTCGGCATCTAAAGCGTGTTGATATTCACGCCATGCCGGCCTGCAAATGGCGGCTTTCTGCGCTTTCGATGCTCACGTACCCAAAAGTACGCTCCGCTTCGGTTCTCGAAATCCGCCATTTTCGGCTCTGCCTGACCTGAATCTCAACACACCCTACCTAGCCCGACTCCGGCAGCACATCGGGCACGGGTGCGAGTTCAACCAGTGGCGCGGGAATGCTGTTGGTCCTGACAGCCGCCTTGCACAAATCGGCGATGATGCAGCGCTCGCATTTGGGCCGGCGCGCCTTGCAGACATAGCGCCCGTGCAGGATCAGCCAGTGATGCGCGTGAAGCGTGAATTCGTCCGGGATGATTTTCACCAGCCCGGCCTCGACCTGCTCGGGCGTCTTGCCGGGCGCGAGGCCGAGCCTGTTGCCGAGGCGGAAGAGATGCGTGGCGACGGCCATGGTCGACTGGCCGAACGCCATGTTGAGCACGACATTGGCGGTCTTGCGGCCGACGCCGGGCAGCTTCACCAGCAGTTCGCGGTCGCCGGGCACCTGCCCGCCATGGTCGCGGATCAGCGCCTCTGACAAAGTGACGACGTTCTTCGCTTTGCCGCGCCACAGACCGATCGTGCGAATGAACTGCCCGACCCTGTCTTCGCCCAGCGCCAACATCTTTTGCGGCGTGTCGGCCGCGGCGAACAGCGCCGGCGTCGCCTTGTTCACGCCGGCATCCGTCGCCTGCGCCGACAGCACCACCGCCACCAGCAGCGTGAACGGGTTGATGTGCTTCAGTTCGCCCCGGGGCTCCGGCCGCTGAACCGCGAACCGGCGGAAAATTTCATGCACCTCGGCCGCCGTGTAAAGCGACCGGCGGAGCGGGGCCGGAACTCGGCGTACAGGCCTTGCGCCAGCCGCCGGTTTTTTCGGCTTGGGATTCGTCATCGCCTCCCTATAATCTTCATGCATGAGCGAGACAAACGCCGCCGACGAACCCATCTTCCGGGCGCTGCTGACCCCGCACCGGTCGCTGGGCGGCGCCGGTTTTGCGGTGCTGATGGGCGCGCTGCTGTTTGCCTGGCTAGCCACCGGCGCATTCTTCCTGGCCAGCGGCGCCTGGCCGGTGTTCGGCTTTTTCGGGCTCGACGTGCTGCTCGTCTATATCGCCTTCAGGATGAACTACCGCGCCGCGCGCGCCAGCGAGGAGGTGTCTGTGTCGCGCACGGCGCTCGACATTCGCAAGGTCGCGCCGTCGGGCAAATCCGAGGCGCATCGTTTCAACCCTTTCTGGACGAAATTCGCCGTCGCCCGCCACGAGGAGATCGGCATCACGAAGATGGTCGTCGAGGCGCAAGGCAAGATCGTGCCGATCGGCGGTTTCCTCAATCCCGACGACCGCGAAAGTTTTGCCGCGGCTTTCTCCCGCGCGCTCGCTGCGGCGAAATCCTGAAATCGCAATAATTTCGCCCGGACTATTTTCGCCACTGATTGGCGCGAATGTTATCGCCGGCAAGGCGCGCCGTCTCCTCGACCCGGGTGCTACGTGTGTCGGCTCGCTTGGCATTGCCGATCCATTCCAGGATATTGCGCTTCACCGATCGGGGAAACGCCTCGAAGTTGCGCGCCGAGACGGCATATCGGTCGAACGCCTTTGCCAGATCGTCGGGAATTTCGAGCGCTTCCACGGCGTCCAGCCGGCTCCAGAATCCGTCCTTCCTGGCTTGCTCGACTTTCGCCAGACCCGGCGGCGCCATCAGCCCGCTGGCGATCAGTTCCTCGACGCGCCGCTTGTTCAGCCGAGACCAGCCGGTTGCGGCCTTTCGCGGCGCGCACCACAACATCGACCGGGTCTCGTCGAGCGCATTCGGTTTGCTGTCGACCCAGCCATGGCAGAGCGCTTCCTCCACCAGTTCGTCATAGCTCAGACGAGGCCCTGCCGTGGTCTTCTTCAGCGTCACCACCCAGATGCCGACGGCGCGGGAGTGGTTGTCCGCGAGCCAGCGCCGCCATGCGGCGCGATCAAGCGGCTGAATCGAATTTTCGGGCGCGTCAGCCATCACCAGGCCAGCGGTTTGCCGTCGCGATAAAAGCCGCCGGTCGGCCCGTCCGCGCCGAGCGTCGCCGCCCAGACCAGCCCGGCGGCCCCATCGGCGACGGGTTCGCGCCCATCGCCTCCGCGCCTTTGAAGGTCGCCGTAAAGCTGGGGCAAACAGCATTGATGAGAACCCCCGAACCCCGAACCGGCCTCTTCATCGCCAGCTTCACGGTCAGTGCATTGAGCGCCGCCTTCGAGACAGCATAGCTCGTACTCATGGCGTTGCCGGTCGTCAGGCCGAAAGCCGTGTCGCCATGCGAGCCGGCGCCGCTGGAGACGTTGACGATGCGGCCGTTTCCGCCGGCCCGCAGCAGGGGCAGAAACGCCTGGCACATGCGCCACGTCCCCAACAGGGTTGCATCCAGCACCTGCCGCGCCACGGCAAGGTCGGCGCTTGCAGCCTGCTCGCCATAGGGCGCGACGCCTGCCGCGTTGTTGACAAGACAATCGAGCTTGCCGAATTCGCGCTCGGTCTCGGCCATCAGCTTGGTGACGCTCGCGTCACTCGTCACGTCGAGCCCGACAGGGCGCACGTCGAGGTCTTCGGCCTTGAGCGTTTCGGCGAGGTCCGAGGCGGCCTCGCGATTGCGGGCCGTGAGAATGACGATCGATTTCCGCGCGGCGAGTTGTCGGCAAACCTCGAACCCGATGCCGGTGGATTTGCCAACACCGGTGACAATCACGACCAAAGGTTCCATTCTCTCCTCCGTCATTGGAGCAGTCCCAATCTAGCGCGGTTTCGTTGCGGGAAAAGACGTAGTCCGGAAATCGCATTCCCATGCAGGAAACGGGTGGCGATCAGGCCTGCGAAGCTCGATATTGGCGTTCAAGGAGACATTGCCATGAACGCACAGATGCAAATGAAGCCGCACGCCGTCCTCGAACGCGACATCACGCCGGAAGGTGGCGACTACGAGATCGTCCGCCAGGTGATCGAGAAGATCAGCCTCGACTACCGGAACCAGCCGTCGCTGGAAACGCTGGCTAAATCCGTCGGCCAGACCACGACCGGATTGCAAAAGCTGTTTACCCGCTGGGCCGGCCTTTCGCCCAAGGGTTTTTTGCAGGCCGTCACGCTCGACCATGCGCGAAAACTGCTCGATACCGGCTTGCCGCTGCTCGAAACCTCGCTCGAAGTCGGCATGTCGGGACCGAGCCGCTTGCATGATTTGTTCGTCGCCCACGAGGCGATCACGCCCGGCGACTACAAATCGCGCGGGGCCGGCCTGACCATCCGCTACGGCTTTCACATTTCGCCCTTCGGCGTGGCGCTGGTCATGGTCACCGACCGCGGGCTTGCCGGGCTGTCCTTCAACGATGCCGGGGCAGAACGCGCCGCCTATGCCGACATGGCCGGGCGCTGGCCGAACGCCGCCTATGTCGAGGACATGGCCGCCACCGCACCCTACGCGGCGCGCATCTTCGACCCGGCAAAATGGCGGGCCGAACAGCCGCTGCGCGTCGTCATGATTGGCACGGATTTCCAGATCCGGGTCTGGGAGGCGCTCCTGAAAATCCCGATGGGCCGGGCGCGCACCTATTCCTCGATCGCGGCCGAAATCGGTTCGCCGCAGGCGAGCCGGGCCGTCGGCGCGGCGATCGGCGCCAATCCGGTGTCCTTCGTGGTGCCCTGCCACCGCGCCATCGGCAAATCCGGCGCGCTGACCGGCTATCACTGGGGCCTGACGCGCAAGCGCGCCATTCTTGGCTGGGAGGCAGGTCAAGTTTCAGCCTGATCCTGCGGGACCCAGATAAGCGTCTGGAAACCGCCGACTACAAAGGCTAGCCTCCCGGAAACGGGAGGCTTTTTCTTGATCACAGTCGTCGGCTCCATCAATCTCGATCTGATCGCCACCGTCGGCCGCCTGCCGGGGCCGGGTGAGACGGTTTCGGGCGAAAACTTCAAGACTTCGCCGGGCGGCAAGGGAGCAAATCAGGCGCTGGCCGCGGCGCGCGCCGGCGCTCAAACCCGCATGATCGGTTCGGTCGGCAAGGACGCCTTCGCCGTTGACGCGCTCGCCTGCCTGAAGGAAGGCAAGGTCGATCTCTCCTCCGTCCGCGAAGCCCATGCGGCTACCGGCACTGCCCTAATTACCGTCGATGCGAAGGGGGAAAACATGATCGCGGCGGTTGCGGGCGCCAACGACGCCGTTCTGGCGGGCGATCTCAGCCGGGTGGTCTTCGCCAAAAGCGAGATCGTGCTGGCGCAACTCGAAATTCCGCTCGCCACCGTCAAGGCCGCGCTGGAGGCGGCGCGCAAGGCCGGAGCTGTCTCGATCCTCAACACCGCGCCCTTCAATCCCGAAGCAGCCGGCCTCCTGGAGATGGCCGATTATGTCGTGGCCAACGAGACCGAATTCGATCTTTACGGCGAAGCGCTGGCGCTGTCGGGCCGCGACAGGCCGGCGCGCATGCGCGCCTTAGCAGACAAGACGGGCAGGACGATCATCGTGACGCTGGGCGGCGAGGGCGTTGTAGCCGCCTCCCCCGAAGGCGCTCTCACCGTGCCGGCGCTGAAAATCACGCCGATCGATACGGTCGGGGCCGGCGACACGTTCTGCGGCTATTTCGGCGCGGCGCTCGATTCCGGCCTTGGGCTGGAGGATGCGTTGCGTCGGGCGGCCGTCGCCGGCTCGCTCGCCTGCCTAAAACCCGGCGCGCAGCCGTCCATCCCGCACGCGAGGGATGTCGACGCCGCGCTTGGCCTGGCATGACCTTCCAGACTGGACACGAAACCCGACTGATGCATGAATGAACCAGATTTTCGGGGAAAAGCATGTCGCTTGAGCTTTACGCCGCCTATCTCGCCGCCTGCATCGTCATCATCTTGGTGCCCGGGCCGACGGTCACGCTGATCATCGCCTCGAGCATGCGCCACGGTGCGCGGGCGGGCCTGCTCAACGTGGCGGGAACGCAGGCCGGCCTCGCCGTCATGATAGCAATCGCCGGAATCGGCTTGACCACCATCATCGAGGCGATGGGCCACTGGTTCGAGTGGGTGCGGCTGATCGGCGCCGCCTACCTCGCCTGGATGGGCTGGCAGATGATCCGCTCCAGCGGTCGGATCGCGGCCGGCGAAGCCCCTGCCCCGCCGCGCGGCGGCTTTTTCCTGCAAGGGTTTCTGGTCGCCATCAGCAATCCGAAGACCCTGATCTTCTTCGGCGCGTTCTTCCCGCAATTCATCGACCCGGCCGGCAATTATCCGCTTCAGATCACGATCATGGGCTTCACGGCGCTGATCGTTGCGGCGGCATCGGATTCGGCCTACGCGATCGTCGCCGGCCGGGCCGGGCGCATGCTTTCGGCAGGCCGCGTCACGCTTCTGTCGCGTATCAGCGGCGGGTTCCTGATCGGCGGAGGGTTGTGGCTGGCCTTGTCCAAAGCGAAGTGAGAGGCGGTCACAGCCTGCCTATGCGCTCCGTCAGCAATTCGAAAAAACCGTCATGGTCGACGTCGCGCATCCAGGTCGCGTTCCTAGGCCGCTTGGTAACCCCCCACCAGTCGGCCACCGTCATGCCCATCGTCAGTTCCGACGCGGTTTCGACCGTGACATTGCAGTGCCTGCCGGCGAACAATTCCGGCTTGAGCAGCCAGGCGATGACGCAGGGGTCGTGCAGCGGGCCGCCATCGGTGCCATATTTCTGCTCGTCGAAGCGCTCGAAGAATTCCAGCATCTCGGCAACGGCTACGCCTGCTGTCGTGCCGAGCGCGCGGAACGCTTCGGTGCGCCTGGCCGTGGTCAAGGCCTTGTGGGTGACATCGAGCGGCATCATGACGATGGGAACGCCCGATTTCAGCACGATGTCGGCGGCGTGCGGGTCGACGAAGATGTTGAACTCGGCGGTCGGCGTGACATTGCCGCCTTCGAAGAAGCCGCCGCCCATCAGCACGATTTGCGCGATCCGGGACGCGATCTTCGGATCGCGAATCAGCGCCAGCGCGATGTTGGTAAGCGGACCGAGCGCGCACAAAGTCACCGCGCCGCTGTCGTCGGCCATCAGCGTTTTAACGATAAAGTCGACGGCGTGCTCCTCCTGAAGCTTCATCGTGGGCTCGGGCAACTGCGGCCCGTTCAGTCCGGTCTTGCCATGCACCTCCTCGGCCGTGACCAAGGGACGCATCAGCGGCCGGATCGCGCCGGCAAAGACCTTTACGTGGGGCCTGCCCGCGAGTTCGCAGATCTTGCGGACATTCGTTTCGGTCAAGGCGAGCGGCACGTTGCCGGCGACCGCCGTGATCCCCAGCACGTCCAGTTCCGGACTGGCCAGCGCCAGGAGGATGGCGACGGCGTCGTCCTGGCCGGGGTCGGTATCGATGATTATCTTTGTGGTCCGGGGCATTCCATTTCCCTGTTATGCAACGTTTTCCAGAGCCCGTTCCATTCCGACTGAATCGGAACGAGGCTCTATCATTTTGTTTTACCACGATCTTTTCGGAGAATCGTTTCTACTTTCCGAGATCACGCGCCAGACTTGAACTTGCCGGCGGGCCGGACCATATCAGCATGGAAGGGAAGAATGCCATTCGGGTTTTTCCCCATTATGTCGCTCGAAGAGGACACCGTAACATGAGCCGCATGACGCCTTTTTCGAGCCCGCTCCTGCTCGGCTTCGATGCGATGGAAAAGACGCTGGAGCGTCTGGCCAAGACCGGCGACGCCTATCCGCCCTACAACATCGAGCGCCTTCGCGGCGAAGATGGTTCGGGCGAAAAGCTCCGGATAACGCTTGCGGTCGCCGGTTTCGCGGAAAACGACCTCGAGGTTACCACCGAAGAAAACCAACTCGTCGTGCGCGGCCGGCAGAGCGACGAGACGGAGCGGGAATACCTGCACCGGGGGATCGCGGCCAGAAAATTTCAGCGCTGTTTCGTACTGGCCGACGGCATGCGCGTAGTGGCGGCGAAACTGAAGAACGGGCTTCTGTCCGTTGTCGTCGACCGTCCCGAGGCCGAGCGCTTGGTACGGAAAATAAACATTTCGGTGAAAGACTGATCGTTGCTCGCCGGAACCAATGGCTCTAACGCGGGTTGGTCAACATGCCCCGCAACAAGGAGGCTAGCATGACTTATAACGACACAAGACAGGATACCAGGCACGCGGTATCGAAGGCAGACCTCGCGCTGCTCGGCGAGGGAACCGTAGCCTACCTGCGCGAAATCGGCAGCGAAGAACTGAAGGGCAAGTTTCCGGGCCTGCCCGAAATCGCGCCGGGCACACGTCTGTGGGCGCTTTTCGCCGCCAACGGCCAGCCGATCCTTCTGTCCGACGCGCGCGACCGCGCGATTGCGGGCGCGTTCGAAAACGATCTCACGCCGGTCAGCATCCACTGATCGGCGCGGACCGGCTGACGGTAAACCGCTGGCGCTCTTCTTCCCATGACCAGGTCAGGCAGCCTGCGAGCCTTGCGTATCCGACAGCAGGGCATGAATGGCGGCGGCGTCGCGGGTGCCGCGGACCTTGGCCACGGTTTCCGCGTCGCGAAGGACCCGCGCAATGCGCGACAGGGCCTTGAGGTGGTCGGCGCCGGCTCCTTCCGGCGCCAGAAGCAGGAAGACGAGGTCGACCGGCTGATCGTCGAGCGCGTCGAAATCGACGGGCGCGTCCAGCCTCGCAAAGACGCCGGTTATGCGCTTTACCCCGCCAAGCTTGCCATGCGGAATCGCTATTCCATTGCCCACCCCGGTCGAACCCAGCCGCTCGCGTTGCAGGATCGTGTCGAAGACCTCACGCTCGGGCATGCCTGTGATCTCGGACGCCCGTTCGGCAAGCACTTGCAGCAACTGCTTCTTTGAATTTGCCCTAAGCGCCGGCAGTATAGCCGGGACATCGATAAGATCACTAAGGTCCATTAAACTTTTCCTTGCTCTGTCCGTAGCCGACGCCAAGCCCCGCCTAGAAGCGCGGTCAGAGGTTGCCTGGCTGGTGCTGGAGTCCCGAAGGCGTTGCCGGACCGGACTCGGTTCATTCGCTTGCAAGCCATTCCTTTAAACCCGCGGCGCTCCTTCCGAACCAATCTCACGCGACTTTCGCGGTCGCCGGATCGATCCAGCCGATGTTGCCGTCGGGTCGACGGTAAACGATGTTGACAAGATCGCTTCCGGCGTTTCGGAACACGAAAACCGGGCTTTCTTTGTTGTCGAGTTCGATGACGGCGGAAGCCACCGACATGGTCTTCAACACCAGCGTCGATTCGGCGACGATCGCCGGAGAGTAATCTTCCGGAAGGTCGGTTTCCTCGTCATCGGAGAAGGGCGCCATGATCGTGTAGGCGATGTCGGTGGCGTCGCCATTGGCGACACCGGCATTGTGCGATTTTAGCCGGCGCTTGTAGCGCCGCAGCCGCTTTTCCATGCGCTCGGCGGCAGCATCGAAGGAGGCAAGCGGCTCCTGCGCATCGCCGGTTGCCTGGAGAATCACGCCGCTGTCGAGGTGAATGAGGCAATCGGCCGAGAAGCGCGAACCGGATTTGGACACGGTGACATGGCCTGAAAACCCGCCGTCGAAATACTTTTCTATCGCCGCGCCGATGCGGCCTTCGATGCGTTCCCGGAACGCATCACCGATCTCCATATGTTTTCCCGATATCCGCAGGCTCATCTGCAAACGACCTTCCCTGTTCAGACTCTGGAGGCCTGGAGTTTATACCCGTGGTCCGTGCGCACAAGCTTCGCAACGACCTTAACGCATGATCCCGAAGTGGAATCGGTTTTCGGAGAAGATCATGAGCAGATTCAAAGTGTTAGGGCGTCCTTTACGCGTCCGAAGGGATGCGAGGCGCTCTAACCGCGAATTCGGGTCTGAACTTTCCGGTTGAACACAGCCCGTCCCGAGACGGCACATCGAAGAATGGCCTACAGCCCGTCCCATGCGGGCGGGCTTCTAGTCACTTCATTTGCGGTTGTCAATGAAGGTTGCCGGCACGATGTTCTCAGCGGCCCGCCGACGCTGTCGCCCGTTTTTCGCGCCGGCGCTGGACCGACGAGGGAATGTTCATGCCTTCCCGATACTTGGCAACGGTGCGGCGGGCAATGTCGACGCCGTTTTTCCTCAGCATGTCCACAATCGTGTCGTCGGACAGAATTTCCGCGGATTTTTCCTCGTCGATCATCTGCCGGATCCGGTCGCGCACCGCCTCCGACGAATGCGCGTCGCCGCCGGCCGAAGACGCGATCGAGGCGGTGAAGAAATAGCGCAGTTCGAAGACGCCGCGCGGGGTGAGCATGTACTTGTTGGAGGTGACCCGGCTGACGGTCGATTCATGCATGCCGATGGCATCGGCAACCGTGCGCAGATTGAGCGGCCGCAGGCTGCGCACGCCGTGGACCAGAAACGCGTCCTGCTGGCGAACGATCTCGGAAGCCACTTTGAGGATGGTTTTGGCGCGCTGGTCGAGACTGCGCGTCAGCCAGTTGGCGTTTTGCAGGCATTCGGCGAGAAAATCCTTTTCCGCCTTTTTTTTGGCATGTCCGGAAACCTGCGCGAAATAGATCTGGTCGACCAGCACGCGCGGTAGCGTCTCGGCGTTGAGTTCGACGGTCCAC
>JBGTLX010000647.1:0-1564 GCA_041743855.1 Rhizobiaceae bacterium
TCTGCTCGACCAGGCCGCCATTCATGACGACGAGCTGGTCGGCGAGCGTCATCGCCTCGAGCTGGTCGTGCGTGACATAGACCGAGGTGACGCCGAGCGCGCGCTGCAAATTCTTGATCTCGACGCGCATCTGGCCGCGCAATTTGGCGTCGAGATTGGAGAGAGGCTCGTCGAACAGGAACACCTTTGGATTGCGCACGATGGCGCGGCCCATGGCGACGCGCTGGCGCTGGCCGCCGGAGAGCTCTTTCGGCCGGCGGTCGAGCAGCGCGGAGAGTTCGAGCGTGGCCGCGGTGGCGCGCACGCGCCGGTCGATCTCGTCCTTCGGCGTGCCGCGGTTGCGCAGGCCGTAGGCCATGTTGTCGTAAACCTTCATGTGCGGGTAGAGCGCGTAGTTCTGGAAGACCATGGCGATGTCGCGCTCGGTCGGGCCGACAGTGTTGACGACCTTGCCGTCGATCGAGACTTCGCCAGCCGAGATCGATTCCAGCCCGGCGATCATGCGCAGCAGTGTGGACTTGCCACAGCCCGACGGGCCGACCAAAACGCAGAGAGCCTTGTCGGGAATGGCGATGGATACGCCTTTCACCGCCTCGACATTGCCGGGATAGATTTTCCGGACGTCTTTCAGTTCGACGGTTGCCATCATTTCTCCGTATCGACGAGGCCGCGCACGAACCAGCGCTGCATGAAAACCACCACCAGGATGGGCGGCGCGATGGCCAGCATGCAGGTGACCATGACCAGATGCCATTCGGTGTCGGCGTCGGCGAACGAGATCATTTTTCGCAGCGCGATGACGATGGTGTTCATGTCGTTGCGGTTGGTGACGAGCAGCGGCCACAGATATTGCGTCCAGCCATAGATGAACAGGATGACGAAGAGCGCCGCGATGTTGGTGCGCGACAGCGGGAGCAGGATGTCCTTGAAGAAACGGAACGGTCCCGCCCCATCCACCCGAGCGGCCTCGACCAGCTCGCCGGGTATGGTCAGGAAGAACTGGCGGAAGAGGAGCGTCGCGGTGGCCGACGCCATCAACGGGAGCGTCAGGCCGGTGTAGGTGTCGATCAGGCCGAAATCGACCATGACCTTATAGGTGGGCAGGATGCGGACCTCGACCGGCAGCATCAGCGTGATGAAGATCAGCCAGAACACCGTCATGCGGAAGGGAAAGCGGAAGAACACGACCGCATAGGCCGACAGGATGGAGATGACGATCTTGCCCACCGCGATGGCAAGCGCGACGATCGTCGTGTTGAGGAGCAGCGTGCCGACCGAGACGCCGCCGATGCGGCCGATGCCGCCGAACAGCGCTTCGGAATAATTCTCGACGAACCGGTCGCCGGGGATGAGCGGCAGCGGCGGGCGCAGGATGGTCTGCAGCGAATGGGTGGAGGCAACGAAGGTGTAGTAGATCGGGAAGGCCACGATGAGGATGCCGAGGATCAGAATCGCATGCGCGAGATAGCGCGATGCCCGGCTGAGGCCGAGCATGGCTCCGTCTTCCTGCCGTCCCAGAATGGCGGCAGTGGAAGGTGCATCGCGCGTTGCGGCAGGCACGTCA
>JBGTLX010000648.1:0-5910 GCA_041743855.1 Rhizobiaceae bacterium
CTCAGCCTCGCCGATCACGACGCGGCCCTACCCCGAACCTTCACCACGCCGACGCTGTCGCCCGCCTGCCCCGACACCGAGAAATACGCGGTGCTCGCGCGTATCGTGGACCGCCTCGCCGCGCACGCGGCGGACGGCGGACGCCTCGGCGGACATCCGATCGTGGATATCGTGACGGTGAACGGGGCGCGTGCGCAGCTTAGCCACGGCGGCTTCGCGCTGGTGCGCGCCTCGTCGAACACGCCCAACCTCGTTGTGGTCTGCGAGAGCCCGGCGAGCGCGGCGGAGATGCGAGCGATCTTCGCCGACCTCGACGCGATAATTCGGACCGAGCCCTCGGTCGGGGCTTACGACCAGACCATTTGACTTGAGGTAGTCTGGGTGGCGGACTAGGACAAGCGTGATTGGGGCGTCGCCAAGCGGTAAGGCAACGGTTTTTGGTACCGTCATCCGGAGGTTCGAATCCTCCCGCCCCAGCCAGTCTCAGGACGGAACTCGTTCTCCGATGGATCGCACGGCCGAATTTTTTCGTTGCTTTCGAGAGTTGTAGGCGACGGCATGTTGAGTGCCGTGCCTCCGGGATACCCAAAATCAGCCCTCTCGGCCTCAAGTTTCTCCAAAGCTGTTGACTACGACGATTTACTCAACAGGGCGTAAGTTTTTGTAATTGAAGCAAAAACCTAAGGCCGGTTTCGCGTCGGTTCGAGGGTGGGCGCTGGGGGTTCCAAAGTGTCCGACATCCAACTGCTGCCTACTAATCGGAAATACCGTGAGTCGTCTAAACGCCTAGCCGGCCACCCCGAAGAACTCGTCGGCATGATCGTTATAAAGTTGAGAGACGATTCCGAGCATACCTCGAATAATGGTATTCCAGTCGGCATCAGTCTTTTGAACCATTTCGTGGGCCGGTCTGTAGTGAACGATGGTGTTGCGGAGGCCGTAGAGTTCCTCAACCATCCTTAAGCACCGCTTTTCGTGCGTGTCGACTCTGATCGCCAAGCCGGTGCAGACGGTCGAGATCAGGGCCTCGTCGCATAGACTGATTAGGGTGATGAACGCCTCGGCTTCCTTTGGCCGCCATGACAGATGGTTTTCAATCACTTTGGCGAGATCGCGCGGGGACTTGGCGAAGTTGAGTTCCGCCTTGAGCATCCCAAATCGTTTCATACCGTATAGCTGCTCAATGCAGCGATAGGTCTCAAGGAAGAGGTTCTCCCAAGAGATCGAAAGCACACCCTGAACGAGGTTACGAAATGGGATTAGCGCGGAATCGGCTTCGAAGGCTCGGGTCAGGACCGCCACGGTGTCGGGCTCAAGCGAGATTGGTCCGTCGAAATAGGTCCGCACCAAGATAGAGCCCAGAACCCTGTCTGTGATCGCATGGTAGTCGGCCCCGGCGGTCGCCCGGAATACGAGCAATGAGGGAAAAAGCGGTTCGATCTCCCTTAAGTCGTGGCCCACATAACCTGCGCTGTCTTTGTATCGGTCATCAAGTACTTGCTTGATCTCAGCAGTGGTGACGCTCATGCGCGGTCGGACCTGAGCCTCCAACACTGCTATGGTGAACAACCCGGGGGTGACGTCAATGATTTCGAGGTCCGGCGGCACCTCGTCCGGCTCAGGCAAACCGAAGGTGCAGAAGTAACGCTCGCCCTCGTACTCAACGCGCACCAGACGAATCTGTCGGGTGACGAAACGGGAGTCAGCGGCTGCGTTGGCCATTAAGGCCGCGTCGGCTTCATCTTTGCGACTGATCCAGCGACCCGCTTCCCGATTGGCGATCGAGTCGCCTGCTTGAGCAGCATGTTCAATTAGCCGCTCAAAGAGGATGCCGCTCATTTCGATGCGGTTGCGGGCCACATCAGGCTCTCCAGCACACCCCCATGTCCGGAACCTTGAATTTCGTCTCGATGAGGACTTTGAAGGCGGTTTCGAAAAAAGACCGCTCATACCGACCGACTGCAGAACGTTTTTGCCCCCCAAGTTTCTCCCGTAGAACATCCAAAGCTAGGAACGCGGTGAGTTCGTCGGGGGGCATCGCCTCAAGCCTCTTCACCAAGTCATCCGCGTCGGTTTGCAATTGCGCGAGTGCGGCGTCGCTTTCGCCGTCGGACTTGTCCATCCCGAGCCGCCCCAGTACGTGAAGGGCGCAGGCGACCACGAAGCCGATCCGCGCGGGTTGGCTGTCGAAAATGTTCCGTCCGATCGTGAACTTAGAACTAATCGCCTCTTCCGCTCCTTCGCCTTCGAGTGCTTCAAGCCGGGAGAAGGCTTTGTCGATGTTTACCAAGATCTGGATAATCGGATAGAAGTAGCGGTCGTACTTGTTCGAGGCGATAGCCTCGGCAATATCGAGCCGGGAAAACTCATCGGCCAGAGTTTCCTGGGTGTCGATCTCGGTGCGTCGAATGCCAAACGCGAGATAGGCTTCTACCAGGCTATCCGCACTGAACTCGCCGCCTTTGAATCGACGTTCGGATTTTTCGAGGCTTAGCAACCGTTCAAACTGAACGTGTTGCTTCATTTCCTCGACCAGCGGCGCGTAGATTACCAGCAACTGCCGCTTGATATTCCAAGGCACTTGGCCGGTGTTCAGCACCAGCATCCGGTAGATCAAGCTGTCCGTGCTCTGGGCGAGCCAACACTCCACACGAACCGCCTGATCGGCGACGCTTGGGTCAGATGCGACGGCGTCCATCAATGCAGTCGTCCGCTGCATTCCGTCGATGATCGAGATTGCGTCGATCCAATCCTTCGTGACCCGACCGATAATGTCGCCCGGCGATAAAGCAGCGACGGCCTCGAAATCCTGCGTGATGACCACTCCGATCACGACGGGGGGAAGGACGGCACATCGCTTGATGTCCTCAACCATGCGGCTGCGTATACGACGGCCCGTCGTCGTCTTCAGCGGCTCCCGTTGCCCTTTGAGGCCTCCGCGGTTCCGGTAGGCACCCTCTACAAGCGCTATGTAATCCGAGACCTTCATCCCGGTCATAACCGACCAGCAGGCTACGCGGCCGTCTCGAAGTTTTGTGATATCTACAGGTTCAGACACCAGCCTGTTCATTCGGCTACGGTATCCTATCTGTCAGTTTATCGGAAGGCGTGTTAAGGATCGAAGCGTCTTGCTGCTAGACCTTCCGCCCCCGCCAGCTTTTGCGACAGCGCCGCGTAGACACACCTGCGCTGTCGTCTCCTGCGCGGCATCTGTCGGGCCGATGATATTGGCGTCAGGAGCCATGTGTCGGTCGGTGTTTTGCGCTGCAATTTGACTATTGGCGGTTCCAAGCACCGAGTGGGCCTGAACAACGCCCAAAGCATGAACACGCTTGTCGGACCGCAATCCGCAAAAAAGCACCTTGGACGCCATCGATTGCGAGTCCCGCGAAGCTCATGCCGCGGACGCCACCCCATCGGCTGAGGCCAGGGGCAATTCGACGATAAAGGCGGCGCCTGCCCCGAGCGCGCTCGAGACGCGAATCGAGCCCCCCATGAACTCAACGAGGGCGTGGGTGATCGCGAGTCCAAGCCCGGTGCCGCCGAAGCGCCGTGTCGAGGTAGCGTCCACCTGCACGAAACGGTCGAAGATGCGGTCGTGCTCTGCGGGGTCGATCCCAACCCCGGTGTCGGACACGGTCAGGATAAGCCCACCGGACCCACCACTGACTCCGAGTTCGACCATGACGCTGCCGCGATCAGTGAACTTCAGTGCATTGCCGATCAGATTGGTGGCGATCTGACGGAAGGCCAGCATGTCACCTAACACCCGTCTCTTGGCGTCTGGTGCAATCGTCATGGGTAGCGAGAGCCCCTTCTTCTCGATGTCGGAGGCAACCAGGCGGGCGGTGCTTTCCAGCACTTCGGCTGGATCGAAGGGTTCTTGTCGGAGGATCATCGTGCCAGCCTCGATCCGTGTGATATCAAGCAGTTCGTCTACCAGCCGGAGCTGGGTGTGCGCCGAAGACAGCAGCACATCGAGTAAGTGCCGCGCCTCCGGCTCATGCTCGCGCATCTGCAGCAGCTGCGCGATACCGATGACGCCGTTCAACGGCGTTCGCAGCTCGTGGCTGATGTTCCCAAGAAACTCGCTTTTCGCCAGGTCCGCAGCCCGGGCCTGCCTTAGCGCCGCCTCGAGGCCGCGCGCCGAACGCAGCACCTCGCGCGAGAGCAGGAGCACGATTGAGATGACTGCAATCATCAACCCCATGAGTGGCCAGAGCGTCGCGCGGAGCACGGCCCTGCCTGGAGTCGGCGGCTCCCAGCT
Source organism: Rhizobiaceae bacterium (assembly GCA_041743855.1). Lineage (GTDB taxonomy): Bacteria > Pseudomonadota > Alphaproteobacteria > Rhizobiales > Rhizobiaceae > JBGTLX01. Next base: position 4,268 of record JBGTLX010000648.1, read on the forward strand.
CACCCACCCGAGCGTACGACCGTCGACACTTTCGAGTGCAATGATGTTCTCATTCGATACCGGTTCCTGCGAGACCGACAGGTTCTCGATCATGAACCGCCTGCCAATGTCGCGGAACAGTTCAGTCGTGACGTGAAAGCCAATGATAAGCCGGGGCAACTTGGCCTCGGTCACGTTCGCGGGGAGTTCGTTCTGAGGGAAGACGCGGGCGATGGCCAGGTAATAGAGCTCGCCGCCGGAACGAACGTACGCGGCCGCAGCCGAGCCACTGTAGAGAGGAACGTCATCCAGCAGTCTGTTTAACTTCGCGACCGCCTCCGGCTCCAGCAAGTCCGTCCGTGGGCCGTCGCCGGCCATCCAACCCAAGTGTGTTCCGTGCGGCCAGCGTACTACAACTATGTCGAATGTATCGGAGTCACTGATGTTGGTAGCTATCCAATCAATGTCATGTGTCAGAATATGGTCGTATGCGTCAGTCCAGATCGCATAGTCGAGAAGTGTTTCCTCCGTCCGCTCGACAAATGAATTGAGGCCGCCAGCCACCGTTTGGCGCGAGGCGGCCTGTGCCGCGATATCCTGCTGGCGCGCCATCCATACGGTTGCGATCAGTGTCGCGACCATAAGCAGAACAACGCCTAGCAACGTTCCCAACAGCTTGCTCGAGAAGGTCCCGGACACTTGGCTAGTCGCCGCACCCGCTGCGCTCTTCTTTCGCAAAGTGGAGTCTCCGGGAGGAGCCAAGTGACGGCGGCGACCTTGGAAATAGAGCATTGGCTCATTAAACCGGAAGGCGAAGAATGTCGATACCCTGCGCCTTCGACGATTGGTTCGGGTTTAGATAACTAACGGCCAGGGAACCGTTTTGACACGGGTGGCGGCGACATGATCAAGGTCGCGTTCGGTTTCGGCCCCGGGAGACGGTCGGACGAGGCAGGGGTCCGCGCTCGCCTCGATAGCAGACGTGGCTCATTCGACTGGTGGTCGGGCGTCGGTTAATTGAAAGCGCCACTCCGCCGTAAGGCCTGAAAGGAGATCTTCCAGCCGCACCGCCTCCGGCTGCCGCCCATCGAGGATCGCCTCGACAATATCCGGCGCGAGCAGGGTCAATCGCAGGACCCGGCTGACGTGCGACTGACTGACGCGCTCGGCTTTCGCCAATTCGTCGAACGTCGCGTAGACCCCATCCTCGAGCAACCGCCGCCACCGGAATGCTCGCGCAAGCGCCTTGACCAACGCGCTGTCGACGAGCGGCGGCTGCGGCTCCCACATCTCTCCATCCGGCGCGATCACCATTTTTCGGCCGCCATGCTTTCGGAACACCAGCGGCACAAGCACCGTGATCGTCTCGCCGTCGCCGGAGATTGCCCGCCACCCTGTCATGCTTCGCGCGCTCGCATGTCCCGCCCCCAACTCGCCCAGCCGCTCCGGGGATGCCGGGCGAACATCTCGAGGAACGGCCCCGGCCTGCACGCCTCGACGATCGGGTAGAGCTCGTCCGGCTTGCGGCTGTGCTCGCGCTTGCGGGTCGCGATCAGGTTGGTCTGCCGCCGGCCCGGAGCGAGCGTGCGCGCGTTCCTGCCGCGCACGCCGAACAGCACCACCTCGGTGACGTTGCGGAAGTAGAAGCCGACGCCACGCCCGTC
>JBGTLX010000649.1:0-2421 GCA_041743855.1 Rhizobiaceae bacterium
CGTTTGCAGGAGCGCGTAGGAATCCTTGTACCACTGGCTGTCCGGATAATTGTGGCCAAGCACCGCGGCTGCGGTCTGGGCTTCCGAGGTCAGGCCCATGGCATAATAGGTCTCGGTCAGCCGCGCGAGCGCTTCCTCGACATGGCGGGTGTTGGAATAATTCTCGACCACCGTGCGGAACCGCTTCGCCGCAGCTATGAATTCGCGACGTTCGAGATAGTAACGGCCGACCTGCATTTCCTTGCCGGCTAGTTGGTCGCGCGCAAAGCGGATCTTCGTCCTGGCGTCCTCGACATATTCCGATTCCGGCCAGCGCTGGACGACCTCGTCCATAGCCTCGATAGCGCGGCGCGATTCCTTCTGATCCTGCGTCACGTCGCGGATCTGACGAAAATAGCTCAGGCCCACGATATACTGGGCATAGGCCGCGTCTTCGGACGAAGGATACATCGAGACGTAGCGCGTGCCCGCGGTGATCGCCTCGTCGTAATTGCCCATCCGGTAGTTGGTGAACGCGCCCATCACCATGGATTTGCGGGCGAATTCCGAATAGGGATGCTGCCGGTCGACCGCATCGAACTTGCGCCCGGCCTCCTTCAGGTTGCCGGCGTTCAGGTTGGCGAGACCCTGATTGTAGAGCGCGTCGGCCGGATCGGTCTCCTCGACATAGGTGGCCAGATCGACATCGGCTTCCCCGGTCATGCAACCTGAGACAAGAAGCGGGAGCGCGACGACCGCCATCGCGGCAATCCTGGCCCTTCCGCCCGCACATGCGGCTCGCTTGAACATGATCGGAATAAGCCCCTTCGGCGTCATTTCATTGGACCGCATGCAACCATGGATCACAGTCGCCATTTACCGACAAAGCTATCGTCCGGCAATGGCGCATTTTTGTGGCGGCGTCCCGGCCTTCCGGCAATCGACCCGATAACCGCCGGTTCAGCCTTCAATGGCGGGTCCGGGTGTGTAGAGTACCCGAAGCGCAGAAAGCCGTCATTTACATACCGGCATCACCTGGGTCTCAACACACCTAGAGAACCCAAGGCGCGTAAACGGCCGCGTTGACCGCGATCATTTCCGCCGAGCGGCCGCGCTCGCGACGGTTGGTTTCGACCAGTTCGAACGCGGAGTGATCCGACAGCAGGTGACGCAGCGACGCTGCGTTGAGGCGATGCCCGCCGCGATACGAGCGGAAGCAGCCGATGAAGCGCGCGCCGGCCAGCGACAGGTCGCCCATGGCGTCGAGCAGCTTGTGGCGGACGAACTCGTTCTTGTAGCGCAGGCCTTCCATATTGACGATGCGGCTGTCGTCGCCGATCACCACCGAATTTTCGAGCGACGAGCCGAGCGCGTAGCCGGCGGCCCAGAGGCGTTCGACATCCTTCATGAAGCCGAAAGTGCGCGCCCGCGAAATGTCGCGGCGAAAAACATCCTCCGTGATGTCGGCGGCGTAGGACTGGCGTCCGATCGCCGGGCTTTCGAAGTCGATCTCGACCTCGAACCGGGTTCCGCCATAGGGGCGAAACTCCGCCCAGGAAGCCCCGCTTTCGAGGCGAACGGGCTTCAGAATGCGGATATAGCGGCGCTTGACGTCCTGCACCTCGATTCCCGCCTGATCGATCGCCTCGACATAATTCGCCGAGCTGCCGTCGAGGATCGGCACTTCGCTGCCGTCTATCTCGATGACAAGATTGTCCACGCCCATGCCGAAGAGAGCCGCCAGCAAATGCTCGACGGTGCCCACATGATGGCCGGAAGGATCGCCCAGCACCGTGCAGAGATCGGTGCCGCCGACTTCGGAAATCAGCGCGCGCAAATCGCGCGCCGAACCTTCATCAATGTGTTGAAAAACAATGCCGGTATCAGTGTCGGCCGGCAGCAGGTTGATGGAAACCGCCTTGCCGCTGTGGACGCCTATCCCCGAAAGCATCACGCGCGACTTGAGCGTCGTTTGGTAGTCGTGCAACTTGCTGATCCCCATAGCCCCGTCCAACTTGCGTCCGCTTGCCCACCCCGGCATGCGGCTCTAGCTCGATTTGGCAGGCGAAGCGTCATCCCCTGAGCTTTGCAAGCCTATGTCATTCGCATTGCAAGATAGTCGGACGTTCGGGATACACAAATCACTCTTTCTTACTCTGTGTAACCGCCAATCGGCTTTGGCGACGCCAGGCAAGATCTTGTTTTCCCATAGTTTTCCAGACTCGGCAGACCGGCGAAAAGCGCCTGCCCGCCGAGAAAGTATTACTTGCCGTTAACGATCAGTTCGCCTGGCGGCGAAGAAACGCGGGAATCTCCAGCTGATCGTCCTCGTGCGCCGGGCGCGCCTGCTGCGTCAGACGCCCATGCTCGTCGAGCTGGCCGCGGCGCGGCGCATAGATCTGCGAATCGGGGCTTGTCGCCCGCCGCGCTTCCGGCGCAGGC
>JBGTLX010000650.1:0-7995 GCA_041743855.1 Rhizobiaceae bacterium
TTCGCGTCTCGACGCCGGCGCGATGAAGCCCGCCGACAGCGTGTTCCGGCTCGACGGCCTGCTGCGGAAGATCGCGACGGATTTCCAGCCCATGGCCGCCGAAAAACGCTTGGAACTCGTCATCGTGCCGTCGTCGCTGACAGTCGAGACGGACCGCAATCTGCTGCGCCGGCTGATCCAGAACCTGGTGTCGAACGCCATCAAATACACGCGCTCGGGCCGCGTGCTGGTCGGCGTCCGCCGGCGCGGCGAACTCGCCGAAATCCAGGTGTTCGACACCGGCATCGGCATCCCGGCCGACAAGCTCGGCTCGGTGTTTTCCGAGTTCACGCGGCTGGAGGAAGGCGCGCGCGAAGCGCAAGGTCTAGGCCTCGGCTTATCGATCGTCGATCGCATCGCGCGTGTGCTCAGGCTCGAACTGCGCATCGATTCCGGCCGGGGCAATGGCACGCGCTTCTCGGTCATCCTGCCGGTGACCGCAGCGCAGGCGCCCGCACTGGCCGTCCAGACGAAAACCCGCCTGCAGCCGACCGCCGCGCTGGACGGCATGAGGGTGCTCTGCATCGACAATGATGCGCGCATCCTCGAAGGCATGGGGCTGCTTCTCAAAGGCTGGGGCTGCGTGGTTTCCACCCATCTGGGTTTCCGCGACCTCACGCCGCCGGGCAAGATCGAACTACCCCCCGACATCATCCTTGCCGACTATCATCTCGACGGCGAGACAGGCCTCGAAATCATCGCCGCCTTGCGCGGCATTCATGGCGAGGCGACGCCGGCCGTGCTCATCACCGCCGACCGTTCCAACGAGGTGCGCGAAGCAGCCGAGCACATGGACGTTGCGGTGATCAACAAGCCGCTGAAACCCGCCGTGCTGCGCTCGATCATGACGCGGGTGAGAAGAATGACGCCAGTGGCGGCGGAGTGAGAGACGCACAAGCTTCCTTCCATTGTGGAAGTCCCACCCGTCAGACCCCTCATTTGTCAGATGAGACTAAGAGCCTTGATGATTTCAGAAACAGTCGACACATTGACGATTTTTCCATTCATGTAATCCAGCGAGACTCGCGCGTGCTCTTCATCATAGGAGTCGATGCATTCCTCGGCCAAGACGACGCGGAAGTCGCGCTGATAGGCGTCGATCGCGGTCATGCGGATACAGGCGTGTGTGTTGACGCCGCACAGAACCAATTCATCAACGCCAAATTCCGCCAGACGCTCCTCAATTATCGTCTTGAAGAACGCACTGTAGCGTTTCTTGATGATTGTCGCGTCGTTTGGATCCCAATCGAGTTCAGCATGAAGCTGAGCACCTCTCGTGCCTTCAATTGCGGTTGCGATGCCCTTATCGCGCATCTCAAGAAATGCGTCACTGATATCCGGGCGGAATTCCTGCCGCACCCAGATCACCGGGAGGTGTGATCTCTTGAAGGCTCTCACGAGCCTGTTTGTATTCCGAACCAGTCGACCGACTTTGTCTGCATCCCAATGGTCGAGATAGTCGTTGAGCAAATCGATGATGACGAGACAGCGTTTGGCCATCACAAAGCTATACGGAACACTCTAGTGCATCTTTGTGACACCATGCAGGTGACCGCTTCCCAGCTTAAGCCAAGTTTCAAATCGAACAGCCGCTCACTCAACCCAACGGCTGCATCTGTGCTGCGCTTGATCATGACCCGTGTGCGTCGCAGACCCCGGTCGCGGCGCAGTAGATGAACGCTGTCCGCAACACGATGTGACTGCGGCAGGATGCGGATTTTGTGCCCGGCAGCCCTGCGATGTGATAGTGTGGAATTGGCATTGCACAGCATTGCCCATTGTCATGTGCCGCGAGCAGGACACTGCATTGGGGGCGCTGACCGGCCACTAGCCTCGCCCGCGAGAGCGTGGCTTCGCATTCGACCGATCTGCTCCCTGGTAGCTCCGCGCTCGCCGTAGAGAGGGAGTTCAAGATGTCATGTAAGAACCCGAAAGGGTTGGTTGGCTCCGCCGTGTTCGCGGCCGGGCTGACGGCGCTGGCCGGCATCGCCGCCGCCCAGGATCACAGCCAGCACAAGAAGGGGATGGGTCCTTTCGTCAATTCTCCGCTCATCACATCGGCTGCGGCTCAGGAGGTGGCCGGGCCCCAACTCTGGGACAATCTCGGGAGCCTGACCTATCCGGTGACCACCGCGAGCCCGGAAGCGCAGAAATATTTCGATCAAGGGCTGCGGCTTTCCTACGCGTTCAATCACGCCGAGGCGATCCGCGCGTTCCGGCATGCGCAGCAGTTCGATCCTTCATGCGCGCTTTGCTACTGGGGCGAGGCGTTGGCGCACGGACCCAATATTAACGCGCCGATGTTCGCAGAGGCCGTGGCCCCTGCGCTGGAAGCCGTCGCCAAGGCTCAGGACGCGGCAAATGGAGCCAGCCCGAAGGAGAAGGCATTGATTGCTGCCTTGGCCACCCGCTATTCCGACGCGCAGGACGCCGACAGGGCGGCCCTGGACGCAGCCTATGCGGACGCCATGGCCAAGCTGGCAAAGGAGCATCCCGACGATCTCGATCTCAATGTCCTGGCCGTCGAAGCGATGATGGACACGCAGCCATGGGATTATTGGGAGGGCGCGTCGGGAGCCAAGACCCCCAAGGGCCGCGGAGCCGACATCGTTGCGACGCTGGAGCGCGTGTTGAAAGCTAACCCGGAACACGCGGGCGCGATCCATCTCTACATCCACGCCATGGAGAACTCGGATGCGCCGGCAAAGGCGGAGCCCTACGCCGATCGCCTCGCCGCGCAAATGCCAGGCGCCGGTCATCTGGTGCATATGCCCGGCCATATCTACTACCGCGTTGGCCGCTACCTGGATTCCCTGAAGGCCAATATCGAAGCGGTCGCGGTCGACGAGGCGTTCCTCGCAAAGGTTGCCGACAACGGCGTCTATAGAGGGGGCTACTACCCGCACAACGTGCACTTCGTGATGACGTCCGCGCAGATGGCGGGAGACGCCAAGGCGGCGGTGGACGCGGCCGGCAAGCTTGCCGCGGTTATCGACGACGAGGTCGCCGCCACATTCGCATGGGTGCAGCCCGTCAAGGCGGCGCCCTTCTTCGCCCATGCGCAATACGGCGACCCTGACACAACGCTGGCGATGCCCGATCCGGGCGACAGGTTCCCCTATGTGAAAGGCGCATGGCACTACGCACGGGGCGTGGCGTTCGCCCAGAAGCGCGATATCGCGTCGGCCGTGGCCGAGGCGGAGGCTATAGACAAGATCGCGAACGAAGCCGATCTGAGTTTCCTGCTCACCAATTTCGTTCCAGCGGATCAATTGCTGCAGATCGCGCGCCATATCGTGCTGGCGCGCATTGCCCAGAACAAAGGTTATGCGAGCACGGCGATCGACGAGTTCCAGCATGCAGTCAACCTCCAGGATGGTCTTCCGTACACCGAGCCGCCCTACTGGTACTATCCCGTACGCCAGTCGCTGGGCGCGGCGCTGCTGAAGGCCGGTCGCAATGAGGAAGCCGCGGAAGCGTTCAGAGCGAGCCTCAAGGAAGCGCCCAACAATGGATGGGCGATTTTCGGCCTCAAGGAAGCCCAGAAGGCGCTGGGCGACGCGGCGGGGGCCAAGGCCAGCGAGGAAAGCCTGACGAAGGCGTGGGCCGGGGCGCCCGAGTTTCTGGACCTTTCGAAACTTTGAGACCAGGCGATGGGTGGGAAAATCTTCCCGCCCACCGCTCTCCGGGAGTAGCTGGCGATGCCCCATCCACACTGCTACGTATCGTTCCTCGCACTCATCCTGGCGACAAGCTCGCCAAGCGGCGCTGCCCCGACCGGAACACCGGAAGGCAGCGGCGCTTCTGTACCAACCCTCTGCGAGAGGGGCTTCGCCTATAGCCGCCGGCTTCAGCGCTGCGTGCGTCTCGGCTCGGACACGCTGGAGGACCAGGACCTCTTGCGGCAGGCCCGTGCGCTCGCCGAGGCGCGGCGGTACGAAAGCGCGCTCGAAATGATGCAGACGATCGGCGACAAGAACAACGCCGAGGTTCTTACCATGCTCGGCTTCATCAAACGCAAGAGCGGCCGCATCGAAGAGGGCATCGAACATTATCATCAAGCGCTGGCGATGGACCCCGACAATGCCGACGCGCGGGAGTATCTCGGAGAAGGTTACGCCGAGAGCGGCAGGGTGGATCTTGCGCTGATGGAACTGGAAAAGATCGAGGCGATTTGCGGCAACCGAGAATGCGAGCAGTATCGCGATCTTGAAGCAGCGATCGCCTTGGCCGACGATCGGAACTAAGGGGCGACAACCAGGCCGACGATACGAACCTGCTGCTGTCAATCCGAGCCAAACTGCAAGCCGCCTACCCCGCTGTCTGAATCGGGTCCGTCCCGATCCGCGACAGCAAAATCACCGCCTGGGTACGGCTGTCGACGCCGAGCTTTTGCAGCACCGCCGACACATGCGCCTTGATCGTAGCCTCCGAGACTCCGAGTTCGTAGGCGATCTGCTTGTTCAAAAGCCCCTCGGCCAGCATGCCGAGCACGCGGGTCTGCTGCGGCGTCAGCGATTGCAGCCGCCTGATGATGTCCGAAATCTCGGGATCGCGCTCGGCGCCGAGATCCAGCCCCTTCGGCGCGGTGACGCCGCCGGCGAGAACCGTCTCCACGCCGGAGCGGATTTCCTCCATGCTGGCCGACTTCGAGATGAAGCCGGAGGCGCCGAGTTCCAGCGCGCGGCGGATGGTCTGAGCGTCGTCATGGGCCGAAATCACGACCATGGGGGCCGTCGCGTTGATGCCCCGCAGCGAAATCAGGCCGGACAGGCCGGCCGCGCCCGGCATGGTCAGATCGAGCAGCACAAGGTCGATGTCGTCGTTGCCGGCCACCAGCGTTTTCGTGGTTTCGAAGTCCCCGGCCTCGAGTATGGTCGCAATGTCGCCAAGCCCTGCCAGCGCCTGCTTCAGCGCGCCGCGAAACAGCGGATGATCGTCGGCGATGACGAACTTGTAGCCCGGCGGCAAAAATCCCTCCCCGCTTGTCGTCTTGTTCTTAGTCTTTTCGCGCGGTCACCGCATTTAGGCGGGGAAGCGGCACAGTTACAAGCCGAAACGTGGGCATCGCCGAAAGCTCCGGGCTTCTCGAGAGCCGTGCCGGACTCGCCGGAAAGTGACTTGCCGGAACGAAATTCCTTGCCGACAGTTGCTGGTATCGATCGCCTTTGGAGCTTTCATGGACAAGATACGTGAAGTGGCGGTGGCCTGCATCGGTCGCGCCGTCATGTTCGGCGCGCTGGCCATCGGCTGCGTCATGATCGGCTTTTCCTTCAATCCCGTCTCGGCCTTCCGGTCGGGCGCCGTGATGACGCTCGCCATGGCGGCGATCCTGATCTGGAAGGCGGTCGCGGCTGCGCGGCAGAACCCGAAAATGACGGAAGTCTGGCTCTATCTCGACGAGCATACGCGGCCGGCCGGCGACCAGGCCCGCTACCTCTTCGCCAGCGTCATGCGCGAGGTCTATGGCCGTTTCGCGCAAGCCTCGCTCGCGGTCGCCTGCGGCTTTTTCGCGATTTCCGTGGTGCTCAACCTGTTCGGCTTGGAAGCCTACCAACCGCCGATCGAATGATCAGGTCTTTTGCGGAAGCGGCGCGGCGTCGGGGGCGGCGGCATCCTCGTCTTCGAGACCCTTGACGATGCCGATGAAGCCGCGAAAGAACCGCTCCATATAGCTCATGGTCTTTTCGAACTCTTCCTCGGTGGGCAGCGAATTCTCGAGCCTGGCGGTCAGCGAGTTCTCAAGCGCTTCTATGCGCGCCTCGAGGGCTGCAAGAGTCCCTTGCAGCCGGTCGACATCGCCCTGGAAGGCCGAACGCTCGTCGGCCGCGAGCTTGCAGACAAGCTGTCCCGAGCGCTCCTCGCAGATCGACATCTCGCCGGTTTGCGTATCCATGCGGACATAGCCGGAAGGCGACTTTTCCATCGTGTAGCGGTTCTCGTCCGCCGCGTGAGCGCCGGGTCCGAGCGACGTGAACAGCAAAAACGCGGTCGTTATCGTTGCGAAATGCATGGTTTTTCTCCGTTCGCTTTCCGCAGTATAGCATGCCTCGCCATTATGCCGAAATTGGGGATGCTCTTCCCCGTCATGCCCATCCAGCCTATAGCCAGCTAATGCCTAAAACCATCTACAAGATCTGCCCCGAACCGCTGTGGCGGGAAGCCGAACGCACCGGCCGCTTCGACGGCGCGCCGGTCGATCTCACGGATGGTTTTGTCCATTTTTCCACCGCCGCACAGGTCGAGGAGACGGCGGCGAAGCATTTTGCCGGGCAGTCGAATTTGCTGCTCGTTTCCGTCGACGAAGCGCTGCTCGGGGCCAACCTCAGATACGAAGCCTCGCGCGGCGGCGCGTTGTTTCCGCATCTCCATGCCCCGCTCGATCTCGCCGCGGTGCTCCGGATCGAGCCGCTGCCGCTAGGCCTCGACGGGCGGCACATATTTCCCGCGCTGGACCGGCCATGAACCTGTTCGAGCGCATCGGCCGCCAGGCGCTTTTTGCGCTCGACGCGGAAACCGCGCACGGGCTTTCCATCGCGGCGCTGAAATGCGGCGTACCGCTTGGCGGAAAAGTTTTCAGCGACGACCGGCTGAAGGCAAAAGTCGCCGGCATCGAGTTCCCCAATCCGCTCGGACTGGCGGCCGGCTACGACAAGAACGCCGTAGTGCCGGATGCGCTGCTGGCGTTCGGTTTCGGTTTTGTCGAGATCGGCACCGTCACGCCGCTGCCGCAGGCCGGCAATGAAAAACCGCGTATTTTCCGGCTGCCGCAGGACGAGGCGGTCGTCAACAGGCTCGGCTTCAACAATCAGGGTCACGAGGCGGTCGCGGCGCGGCTCGCCGCGCGGGTGGGAAGGGCCGGCGTCGTCGGCGTCAATATCGGCGCCAACAAGGACAGCGCCGATCGCATCGCCGACTACGCGCTCGGGGCAGCGCGCTTCGCCCGCCACGCCTCCTATCTCACCGTCAACATCTCGTCGCCCAACACGCCCGGCCTGCGCGCCATGCAGGCCCGCGAGAGCCTTGCGGAATTGCTGACCCGGGTCGTGACCGCCCGTGAAGCCGCTGTCGCCGGAACCGGCCGGAAAGTGCCGCTGTTTTTGAAGATCGCGCCCGATCTCGACGATGCCGAACTCGCCGACATCGCAATCGAGGTTCTGGGGCATGAGATGGCGGGCGTCGTCGTCTCCAACACCACCATTGCCCGAACCGGGCTGACGTCGCAAACCGCCGAGACCGGAGGTCTGTCCGGCAAACCGCTGTTTGAACGCTCCACCATCGTGCTGGCCAAAATGCGCCGGTTGCTCGGCCCTAAAATCGCCATCGTCGGCGTCGGGGGCGTCGGTTCAGCGCAAGCCGCGCTCGAAAAAATCCGCGCCGGAGCCGATCTGGTGCAGCTTTATACCGGCATGATCTACGCCGGACCGGCGCTCCCCGCCCGCATTCTTCGCGGCATGATCGCCTTCGCCGACGCCGAGGGCCTGCAAAACCTCGCCGAACTGCGCGACAGCCGGCTTGACCACTGGGCCGACAAAAGCCTTTGAACGCTTGAACGAACGACCGGGACGCATCAGTTTCCCGCAACGCGCAACCGCCCGTCTCTGCCCAACAGGCCCACCGCACCGCATGCCGCTCCAGATCGTCAGCCATCCCGACTACGATGCCGGCTTTGCGGCGGCCCATCGTTTCCCTATGAGCAAGTATCGCCTGCTGATGGATTGCCTGGAGGCGCGCGGCCTGACCGGCGGGCTCAATGTGCCCGAGCCGGCTCTGCCCGCATGGCTGAAGCGCGCGCATGACCCGCTCTATGTCGACCAGGTAATCGCCTGCGCCGTGCCGGAAAGAATCGAGAAGGAGATCGGCTTTCCGGTGGAGCCACGCGTCTCGCGCCGTGCGCAGCTTGCAGCCGGCGGCACTGTGCTCGCCGCCCGGCTGGCGCTGACCCACGGCATCGCC
>JBGTLX010000651.1:0-7202 GCA_041743855.1 Rhizobiaceae bacterium
GCCGATCATTACCATCCGCGACATGGTCCGCGCGCAAGCCATGCTGATCGATCATCTGGGCATCGACCGGCTGTTTTGCGTGGTCGGCGGCTCGATGGGCGGCATGCAGGTGCTGGAATGGACGTCGAGCTATCCTGACCGCGTGTTCTCGGCGCTGCCGATCGCCACCGGCGCGCGCCACTCGTCCCAGAACATCGCCTTCCACGAGGTCGGCCGGCAGGCGGTGATGGCCGATCCCGACTGGCATGGCGGCAAATATTTCGAGCATGGCAAGCGGCCGGAAAAGGGCCTCGCCGTCGCCCGGATGGCCGCCCACATCACTTATCTGTCCGAGACCGCGCTGCACCGGAAATTCGGCCGCAACCTGCAGGACCGCGAGGCGCTCACCTTCGGCTTCGACGCGGATTTCCAGATCGAGAGCTATCTGCGCCATCAGGGCATCAGCTTCGTCGACCGCTTCGACGCCAATTCCTATCTCTACATGACCCGCGCCATGGATTATTTCGACCTCGCTGCGGACCATGGCGGCCGGCTGGCCGACGCCTTCGCCGGCACGGCGACGCGCTTCTGCCTTGTCTCCTTCACTTCGGACTGGCTGTTCCCGACCGACGAAAGCCGCGCCATCGTCCATGCGCTGAACGCGGCGGGCGCGTCGGTCTCTTTCGTCGAGATCGACACCGACCGCGGCCACGACGCTTTCCTGCTCGACGAGCCGGAACTGTTTGCGGCCATCGACGGCTTTCTGCGCTCGGCGGCGCGGGCAAGTGGGTTGGGCGCATGACGCCGGAAAGTCGCAGACTTTCCGGATCAGGATCATGCGCCAGGCAAGAGACAAAGCCATGAGCGTCAACCGCGCCCCCCGCGTCGATCTGGAGGTCGTGGCGAACCTCATTGCGCCGCGTGCGAAAGTGCTGGATGTCGGCTGCGGCGATGGAGCGCTGCTCGAATATCTGCAAACCGACAAGCAGGTCGACGGGCGCGGCATGGAACTGTCGCAGCGCGGCGTCAACCAATGCGTCTCGCGCGGCCTGTCGGTTATCCAGGGCGACGCCGACCGCGACCTCGTCTTTTACCCAGACAAGGGTTTCGACTACATCATCCTGTCGCAAACGCTGCAGGCGACGCGCAACCCCAAAACCGTGCTCGACGATCTGTTGCGCATCGGCGAGCACGCCATCGTCTCGTTTCCGAATTTCGGCCACTGGCGGGTGCGCTTTTCGCTGTTTTTCATGGGCCGCATGCCGGTGACCAAGGACTTGCCCTACAACTGGTACGACACGCCCAACATCCATTTCTGCACGATCCGCGATTTCGTCGAACTCGTCGAAGAGGTCGGCGCGAAGGTCGAAAGCGCCACCGCACTCGACGCCAAAGGGAAGCAGATCGGCTTCAATATGCCGTGGTGGTTCTGGAACTTCTTTGGCCAGCAGGCGGTGTTTCTGCTGAAGCGGTAATGGCCGTGAAGCCGCGCGTACGACTTTAAAGAGATCGGCCCATAGCCAGGTATTTTTCGCGCCGATGTTCGCGAAAATCGATCGCGCCCGAGCCGAACTCGGCCATCGTGCGCGCGATCAGGTCGCCGGTCGCCGCCAGCACCGTTTCCGGCGCGCGGTGCGCACCGCCGAGCGGTTCGGGGATGATGGCGTCGATGATTTTCAGATCGAAGAGATCCTGCGCGGTGATCTTCATGTTGGTGGCAGCATCTTTCGAGCGCGTCGTGTCGCGCCACAGGATCGAGGCTGCTCCTTCCGGCGAAATCACCGAATAAATGGCGTGTTCCAGCATGTAGATGCGGTTGGCCGTTGCGATCGCGATGGCGCCGCCCGAGCCGCCCTCGCCGATGATGATCGAAATCGAGGGAACTTTCATCGACAGGCAGGTCGAGGTGGACCGCGCGATCGCCTCCGCCTGCCCGCGCTCTTCCGCGCCAATGCCGGGATAGGCGCCTGCCGTATCGACGAGCGTGATCATCGGCGTGCCGAACCGGTCGGCGAGTTCCATGATGCGGACCGCCTTGCGATACCCCTCCGGGCGCACCGAGCCGAAATTGTGTTTCAGGCGGCTCTTGGTGTCCGAACCCTTCTCCTGGCCGATGATGGCCACCGGCTCGCCGCGAAACCGCGCGAAGCCGCAGACGATCGCATTGTCCTCGCCGAAATTGCGGTCGCCGGCCAGCGGCGTGAATTCGGTGAACAGCCCCTCGATGTAGTCGACGCAGTGCGGCCGGTCGGGATGGCGCGCGACCTGCACCTTCTGCCACGGGGTCAGCGCCCGGTAGGCTTCGCGCAGCGCCTCGCGCGAACGCTTCTCGAGCCGGTCGATCTCGTCGCCGACATCCACCGCCTCGCCGTTTTCGGAAAGCTTCTTGAGTTCGACGATCTTGCCTTCGAGATCGGCGACCGGCTTTTCGAAATCTAGATAATTGTACATGCGGGACGCGTTCCGGGCCGTGAAAACGTTGCCTTCACATAGCGAGATGGAGGCTAGTCGGCAAGCGGGTGGTGGTCGTTGACCAGACGCACCAGCCTCTCCTCCAGCACATGCGTGTAGATCTGGGTCGTCGAGATGTCGGAATGGCCGAGCAATTGCTGCACGGCGCGCAGATCGGCGCCGTTCTGCAGGAGATGGCTGGCGAAGGCATGGCGCAGCACATGCGGCGATATTTTGACAGCCCTTATGCCGGCCCGCGCGGCAAGCGCCTTCAGGTCGCGCCCGAACACCTGACGCGGCAAGAAACCGCTTTGCGAGGATGCGGGAAACAGGAACGGGCTGGCGTCGAGCGAAGGCACGAGCCGGCGCTCGTCCATCCACAGGCGCATCGCCATGCGGGCCTTGGCCGACAGCGGCACCATGCGTTCCTTGTCGCCCTTGCCTTTGACGATGAAGAAGCGGTCGTCGCGCGCCGCCACACTGGCCGGCAGGCTGACGAGTTCCGAGACGCGCAGGCCGGTCGCGTAAAGCACCTCTACCAGCGCATGAAGTCGTGTCGCGGCGGTCCGCGCGCCGTCGCCGGGCGAACCGTCCGCCGCTTCTTCCGCCGCTCGGTCGATCAGCCGGCCGGTTTCGGCCTCGCTCATCGTCTTGGGCAGCGGCCTCTCCTTTTTGGGGCTGTCCAGCGTCCCTGTCGGATCGTCGGCGCGCATGCCCTCGGCATAGAGAAAGCGGAAGAATTGGCGCAGCGCCGAAAGCTTTCGCGCCTGCGAGGAGGCGGCAAAACCCCGTCCGGCGATCTCGCTAAGATACTCGCGAACCTGCGCGGCCCCGGCGGCCGCCAGCCCGCCGGAAATCGCTTGGGAAGCATCGTCGAGGTCGCGGCGATAGGAGGAGAGCGTGTTTTCGGCCGCACCCCGCTCGGCGCTCATCATCTCCAGAAAAGCCTCGATCATCGCCGCGCTGTTCATGGGAATGCTGACCCTATTGCGGGGGGGTGATCTTTTCTGGCGGAATGCGGACCGTCATCTCGCCGATCCTCGGCTTGACCAAGGTCGCCAGAGCATACATCGCCCCATAGGCTACCGCAGCCATGAAACAAAGCGTCGCGAAAAGCCGGAAAAGGGTCGGCATTTATGGTCTCGGGTCCGCTTTATCTGAGAAGTCGTTTCCTTATGGTATCCGATTCAAGCCATTTCAAGGGCAACCGGCAACAGGGCGCCAAGCGCTTGACGCAAACCGGCTTTTCATGTCGATACGCGCCATGACAGCGCTCGAGATACAGCCTGTAGAGAAGACAGCCGATCTTCTGTCCCGGCTCGGCCGGCGTTCGGTCGTCTTTGTCGGGCTGATGGGCGCCGGCAAGACCGCGATCGGCCGCAAGGTGGCGGCAGCGCTTGGGCTATCCTTCACCGACAGCGACCAGGAGATCGAGCGCGTTTCGCGCATGACCGTGCCGGACCTGTTCGAACGCTATGGCGAGCCCGAATTCCGCGCACTGGAAAGCCGCGTGATCCTTCGCGTACTCGATAACGGCCCGCAGATCCTGTCGACCGGCGGCGGCGCCTTCATGAATGCGCAAACGAGGAGTGCGATAGAACAGCAAGGCATTTCGGTCTGGCTAAAAGCCGATATCGACATCCTCATGGAACGCGTGTCGAAAAAGCAGAACCGGCCTCTGTTGAAAAACGCCGACCCGCGTGGCGTTCTGGAGCGTCTGATGGTCGAACGCTATCCAGTCTATGCGCTGGCCGATGTCACCGTGCCGACGCGCGATGAGAGGAAGGAAGTTATCACCGAGGAGGTTATCGAGGCGCTGGCCCGCCACCTCGCTGGCGGCAACGCCATTGCAGCGGAAACGGCGCCATGAGCGAAACGGACCAGGTCACCGTAACCGTTGGTCTCGGCGAGCGGGCCTACGGCATCCTGATCGGGCCGGGCCTGCTGGCGCGGGCGGGCGCTGAAATTTCCGGCCGGTTGCCGGGCATCCGCGCGGCGATCGTCACCGACGAAAATGTCGCCGCCGCGCACCTCGCCACTCTCACCGCCAGTCTCCTGGCAAACGGCATCGAGGCTGCGGCGATCACGCTGCCGCCCGGCGAAAGGACGAAAAGTTTTGCGGCCCTTCAGGAGGTCGTCGACGGCATATTGTCGGCCAGGCTGGAGCGCGGCGACGCCGTTATAGCGCTCGGCGGCGGCGTCATCGGCGACCTCGCCGGCTTTGCCGCCGGCATCGTCAGGCGCGGCATGAAGTTCATCCAGATGCCAACCTCGCTGCTGGCGCAGGTGGACTCCTCGGTCGGCGGCAAGACCGGCATCAACAGCGCGCACGGCAAGAATCTTGTCGGCGTCTTCCACCAGCCGGGGCTGGTGCTTGCCGACACCGAGACTCTCGACACGCTGCCGGGGCGCGAATTCAGAGCCGGCTATGCCGAGATCGCCAAATACGGCCTCATCGACCGGCCCGATTTCTTCGCATGGCTGGAAGTCAACTGGGGCGAGATTTTTTCAGGCGGACCGGCGCGCATCCACGCCATCGCCGAATCCTGCCGCGCCAAGGCCGAGATGGTGGCGCGCGACGAATTGGAGACCGGCGACCGCGCTCTGCTCAATCTCGGGCACACATTCGGCCATGCGCTGGAAGCCGCGACCGGCTACGACAGCGCCCGGCTCGTGCATGGCGAGGGCGTCGCCATCGGCATGGCGCTCGCGCACCGCTTTTCGGCCCGGCTCAATCTCGCCAGCCCGGACGATGCCGCCAGAGTCGAGGCGCATCTCCGCGTCGTCGGGCTGCCTTACCGGATGAGCGACATCCCGGGCGCCCTGCCCAACGCCGAACGGCTCCTCGCCTATATAGCGCAGGACAAGAAGGTTTTGCGCGGCGCGCTGACCTTCATCCTCACCCATGGCGTTGGGAAATCCTTCATCGCGAAAGACGTGCCGGCATCGGCGGTGCTGTCGTTCCTCGGCGAAAACCATCCCGGATGAGCGCGGAAACCCTCATCGCCATCGGGATTTGTGCCGGTCTGACCGCCATCCTCTTCCTGTTGCGCGAAAAACTGCTTGCCACCCTCGGCTTTCAGATCGTCCGCGTCGCACCGCCGTCATCGGCCCTCGATGAAACCGGCGGCCCCGCCTTCGATCCTCACCATGAAGTCGCCGGCGTCGGCGGGCTGCTCGTCCTGCACGATCTGGAGGTTTCCGACGTCATGGTGCACCGCACCAACATGCGCTCGGTCAATGCCGACAATCCGCCGGAGGCGGTAGTTCGCGAAATCCTGCAAAGCCCGCACACGCGCCTGCCGCTCTGGCGCGGTTCGCTCGACAACATTGTTGGCGTCCTGCATGCCAAAAGCCTGCTGCGGGCTCTGAACGATGCGAACAACGACTTTTCGCAAATTGACATTATGAAGATTGCCGCGAAGCCGTGGTTCGTGCCGGACACGACGACGCTGCAGGATCAGCTCAACGCGTTTTTGCGGCGCAAGGCGCATTTCGCCATCGTCGTGGACGAATATGGTGAGGTCGAGGGTCTTGTCACCCTCGAAGACATCCTGGAAGAGATCGTCGGCGACATCGCAGACGAGCACGACATCGACATGCAGGGCGTCAAGCAGGAGGCCGATGGGTCGGTTGTCGCCGACGGCGCGGTGCCGATCCGCGATCTGAACCGCGCGCTGGACTGGCGGCTACCCGACGACGAGGCGACCACGATCGCCGGTCTGGTCATCCACGAGGCGCAGTCCATTCCCGAGGAGCGGCAGGCTTTTACGTTCCACGGCAAGCGCTTCATCGTCATGAAACGTGACAAGAACCGCATCACCAAGGTCAGGATAAGGCCCGCCGGGATCGAGGCCCAACCACCCCAGCCAAGCTGAAGATCATGTGCGGCTTACCACCTTGTATTTTCGCCCGACGCGGCCGGTTCGATTGCCAGCGCATGCAGCCCCGCTTCCATCTCGCCCGCAAGCGTCGCGTTGACGGCTCGGTGCCGCTCAATCCGGCTCATCCCGGCAAAGGCTGACGATACGATGCGCACGCGAAAATGCGTCTCGCCCTTGCCGTCGAATTCGGAGTGATGGCCCGATTCGACGTGATGGTGGCCGGCATGCAAATGGCTTTCGTTGATCACAGCCAGACGCTCCGGTGAAAACGCCGCCTTGAGCTTGTCCTCGATCGCCGTCTGTATCGACATCTCGCACTCCTCTACCCATATAAACGCCGGTCCGCACGGCAAAATTTCAGGCCGCTACCGGAATAATCCGCGATTCAGCGGTTAGGTTCAACAGACGCGAAATGTCAATTCTTGTTTCGCGACGCGAACTTTCCCATAGATAGGTCCAATGACCGCCTATCCGAAATATTTCGACAAGATTCGCATCCGCCCGGACAAGGACGCGGAGCTGAAGTCGCATTCGCCGGCCTGCCAGTGGGATGGCTGCAAGGAGCCGGGCACCCATCGCGCGCCTGTCGGACGCATGAAGGAAGGCGAATATTTCAAATTCTGCTTCGAACACGTCCGCGAGTACAATAAGGGCTTCAACTATTTTTCCGGCGTGCCCGATAGCGAAATCGCGCGCTATCAGAAGGAAGCGATGACCGGCCATCGCCCGACCTGGACGATGGGCGCCAACGGCGCGGCGCGCTCCTCGCCCGACCTCGCCCAGCAGCGGTCCGGCCGCGCCGGCTACTACAACCGCATGCGCGACCCGTTCAACCTGTTCAACACGCCGAAAGATCCGCGCCAGCCGCGCGAGCGCAAGGCCAAGCCG
>JBGTLX010000652.1:0-1952 GCA_041743855.1 Rhizobiaceae bacterium
GGTCACCATGCTCAATAAGGGCGAGAAGGGTTCCATGGTCTTCGAGCCCGCCTACGTTAAGGCCGCTCCCGGAGACACCGTGAAATTCGTGCCGACGGACAAGTCGCACAATGCCGAAACCATCAAGGGCATGCTGCCCGACGGCGCCGAGGCATTCAAGGGAAAGATGAATGCCGAGATCACCGTGACCCTGACCCAGGAGGGCGTTTACGGCGTCAAATGCGCGCCGCACTACGGCATGGGCATGGTGGCGCTGATTGTCGTTGGCCAGCCGGTCAACGAGGAGGCCGCGAAGGCGGTCAAGCAGACCGGAAAAGCCAAAGCGACGTTCGCCGATCTGTTCAGCCAGGTCGTGGCTTCGAACTGACACGACCTTAGAATAGCAATGCCCGCGGCTTCGGCTCGCCGGGCGGCGCGGGCCGGATGGACCAGGGGGATGGTTCGTCCGGCCTTTTCATGAGGACCAATATGGGAATTCCGAGATTGCGCTCTTACACGGGACCAAACATCCTCTCCTACGGCTTCCGTCCCTTCTTCCTTCTTGGTTCACTCTACGCCGGACTGTCCGTCCTGTTCTGGCTGCCGATGTATTCGGGGCTGATCGAGACCCACAGCACGTTCGCGCCCGTCGACTGGCATATCCACGAAATGCTTTTCGGCTACCTTTCGGCGGTCGTCACAGGATTCCTTCTTACCGCGATCCCCAACTGGACAGGGCGTCTCCCCGTGCAGGGCATCCCGCTTCTGGCGCTCGTGCTGCTGTGGGCCGCTGGCCGACTGGCGATTTTCTTCTCCGCTGAAATCGGCTGGGCGGCGGCAGTTGTTATCGACACGGCGTTTCTTGCGGCGGTTGCGGCCGCGGCGGCGCGTGAAATCATCTCCGGCAAAAACTGGCGCAATCTCAAGGTGCTTATTCCCTTGAGCATACTGTTGTCGGCAAACGTCGCTTTCCACATGGAGGCGCATTTCTATGGAGTTTCCGATGTCAGCCGCCGACTGGGCATAGGCGCCGCCATCATGTTCATCACCATCATCGGCGGCCGCATCATTCCGAGCTTCACGCGCAACTGGCTGGTGCGCGAGAACCCTGGCCGCCTGCCGTCGCCTTTCGACCGTTTCGAAATCCTCACGATAGCTGCCTCGGCAGCAGCGCTTGCCTCGTGGACAATCCTGCCGGAAAACCCCGCTTCGGGAGTCCTGCTTTCCGTCGCAGCGCTGTGCCAGTCGATCCGGCTTACGCGTTGGGCCGGCGACCGGACAGTCAAGGATCCATTGGTCGCCATCCTGCATCTGGCCTACGGCTTCATGCCGATCGGCTTCCTTCTGCTCGCGCTGTCGGTCTTCTTCCGGGATGCCGTGCCGCAAGCCGCCGGAATCCACGCGTTCGGCGGCGGGGCGGCAGGATCGATGACGATGGCGGTGATGGTCAGGGCAACGCTCGGACATACCGGACGCCGGTTAAAAGCCGGACCGGGCACGGTGTTCCTGTTTGCGGCGATCCTTCTCGCCGGATCGTGCCGGGTTTTTGGCGCGGTGGTTCCCCAGGCCGATGTGATCACGGTCGCGGGCGCGTTGTGGGCCGCTGCTTTTCTTGGTTTCGCAGCTATCCATGGAAGAGCGCTGCTCGGTCCCAAGTTGCGCTAGCGGACGCGAGATTGCATCCGGCAGGAAAGGCTCATCGATGTCAGATTTTGTTTCAAGCCGTCAGCAATCGGACAGGCCGACTTTCGCGGAGCTGTTCACGCCCAGCTGCTGACAGTCCTCAGGGAAGGATATGGCCTTGCGCAATTCAGAAGCGATCTCGTCGCGGGGTTGACGGTCGCCATCGTTGCGCTGCCGCTATCGATGGCGATTGCGATCGCGTCAGGGGTATCGCCGGACAAAGGCCTGTTCACCGCCATCGTGGGCGGCTTTCTCGTTTCGGCACTTGGCGGAAGCCGCTTTCAGATCGG
>JBGTLX010000653.1:0-4046 GCA_041743855.1 Rhizobiaceae bacterium
CACGGAATCAGGCGTAAAAGTCCCGGCGCGGCCTGCTCGGCCGTCACGGGGCGGCCGACCGCGCGGTGGTGTCGACTGCGCTCGAAGCCGTCGGGCTGGACGGTTTCGGAAAGCGGCCGATCGACACGCTGTCGGGCGGGCAGTTGCAGCGCGCTTTGTTCGCAAGGGTGCTGGTGCAGGACGCCGATCTCATTCTGCTCGACGAACCGTTCAATGCCATCGACGCCAAAACGGTCGGCGACCTGATCGCGCTGATTGCGCGCTGGCACGGCGAAAAGCGCACGATCATGGTGGTGGTTCACGATCTGGATCTGGTGAAGGCGCATTTTCCGCAAGCGCTGCTGCTGGCGCGCCGGCCGATCGCCTGGGGCGAAACGATACAAACGCTGGCACCCGAAAATTTGCTGCGCGCGCGGCGCTTCCACGAAGCCTGGGAGGAGGACGCGCCCTGGTGCGCGCCCGAGCACGACCACCAGCATGAACATGGCCACCAGCATGCGGCCCAGGCCGCCGCGCCGGAAGCACGCAGGAACGTCGCGTGATGCAGGAACTTCATCACTGGCTGATCGCCCCCTTCGCCGACTTCGCCTTCATGCAGCGCGCCCTCTACGGTTCGCTGCTGCTGTCGCTGAGTTCCTGCCCGGTCGGCGTCTTCCTGATGCTGCGGCGCATGAGCCTGACCGGTGACGCCATGGCGCATGCGATCCTTCCGGGAGCAGCCGCCGGTTTTTTGCTCTATGGCCTGGAAATCATTCCGATGACAATCGGCGGCTTGTTTGCCGGCATGGTCGTGGCGCTGGGCTCCGGCGCGGTGTCGCGATTCACCGTCCAGAAGGAAGACGCCTCGATGGCGGCGTTCTATCTGATTTCACTGGCGCTCGGCGTGCTCATCGTTTCGCTGCGCGGATCGAGCGTCGATCTGATGCACGTCCTGTTCGGCACGGTGCTGGCCCTGAACGACGATGCGCTGACGCTGATCGGCTTGATCACGGCGGCGACGCTGATCACGCTCTCGATCTTCTGGCGCGCGCTGGTCGCCGAATGCATGGACCCGCTCTTTCTGCGCTCGGTTTCAAAACTCGGCACGCCCGTGCATTTCGTCTTCCTCGGGCTGGTCGTGCTCAACCTCGTCGGCGGTTTTCAGGCGCTCGGCACGCTTTTGTCGGTCGGCCTGATGATGCTTCCCGCCGCCGCCGCCCGTTTCTGGACCGTGCGAGTCGAGCCGATGTGCGTGTTGGCCATCGGCATCGGCATGGTCTCGTGCGTGGCCGGCCTGCTGCTCTCCTACCACCTCGCGCTGCCATCCGGCCCGGCCATCATCCTGTCGGCCGGCGCCATCTATCTCGCCTCGATCCTGGTCGGAACGCGGGGTGTGCTGAACACCCGCATCCGCCACGCCCAGCACCGAACCGCCTGACCAAACGCAAGGAGACGACCATGCTTCGACCGTTGCAGCTTGCCGCCGCCATGAGCGTTATAACATTAACCCAGGTTGCTTTCTCGTCAGCCGCCGCGCAGGACCTAAAAGTCGTCGCCAGCTTCTCGATCATCGCCGATTTCGCCAAAAATGTCGGCGGCGACCGCATCCAACTGACCACTTTGGTCGGCCCAAATGGCGACGCCCATGTTTACGAGCCGGAACCGGCCGCGGCTGCGGCGATGGCCGAAGCGGACGTGATCCTGGTCAACGGGCTGGCATTCGAGGGCTTTGTTCAGCGCCTCGTCGACGCGAGCGGCGCCAAGGCGGCGGCGGTCGAACTGAGCAGGGGCAGCGAGGTGCTGAAAACCGCCAAAGAAGGCCATGACGATCATGGCACGGAGGCGGATGGCGAAGCAGCACATGCGGCAGGCGACAACGATCCTCACGCCTGGCAGTCGGTCCGCAACGCCGAGACCTACGTGAAGAACATCGAAAGCGCCTTCTGCGCGGCGGATGCGGCCGGTTGCGACGCTTACCACGCCAACGCGAAGGCCTATCTGAGCAAGCTCCAGGCGCTTAAGGAGGAGATAAAAGCGGCTGTTGGATCGATTCCCGAAGACAAACGCGTCATCATCACCTCGCACGACGCCTTCGGCTATTTCGAGCACGAGTACGGGATAAAGTTTCTCGCCCCCGAGGGCGTTTCGACCGAATCGGAAGCTTCGGCGGCCGATGTCGCGGCCCTGATCCGGCAGGTGCGGGAGGACAAGGCCTCCGCCATCTTCGTCGAAAACATCACCAACCAGCGCCTGATCGAGCAGATCGCCGCCGAGACCGGGATCACGGTAGGCGGCACGCTCTACTCGGATGCGCTGTCTGACGCCGACGGGCCGGCCTCGACCTATATCGACATGATGCGGCACAATGTCTCGACGATCAAAGGCGCGGTCACCGGAAGCTGATGGTCAGCCCAAGGGAAAAGGCTCTGCCTTGCTGACCGCCGCCCGTCACTCCATGCCGAGCGCGGCCTTGTAGAGGTCGAGAATGGCTTCCGCTTCCTGCCGTTCCGCGTGATCCTGCTTGCGCAGCCGGATGATCGCGCGCACCGCCTTGGTGTCGAAGCCGGTGCCCTTCATTTCGGCGAACACCTCCTTGATATCGTCCGAAATGGTCTTTTTCTCCTCCTCGAGCCGCTCGACGCGCTCGATGAACGCGCGGAGTTGCCCAGCCGCAACGGTCTGAGAGGTTTCGGTGATATCGTCGGCGGCCATTTTTTGTCTCCGGATTGTTTTGTGACGGGCCGCGACTCGCAGCGGCAAGGGGTGGTGCGGTTCGATGCCCGAAGGCCGGCGGAGGGTCAAGCCGCAAGTCCCTTCTCCCCGTCTCTACGAGGAGAAGGCGCCGGCGGATGAGGGGCAGCTCTGCCTCTGAAATTCCTTGTCGAAATTCCGCCGCCCCTCACCCGGCTCCGCCCGGCAAGCCGGGCGGAGCTTCCCTCTCCGGGGCGAGCCACGCGTCTCGCCCATCCTTCGGACCCCCCTAAACGGGGCGAGGGGAAGAAGCTAATGATCCCGTGGCCGGCGCGCCTCGAACTCCGCCTTCTTCCCCTCGGTCGCGTCGATCTGGTGCAGCGCCTGCCAGTCGGCATAGGGCATGCCGTAGATGATTTCGCGCGACTGCTCCTTGGTCAACTCGACGCCGTCCTCGTTGGCCGCGTCGCGATACCAGTTGGACAGGCAGTTGCGGCAAAAGCCGGCAAGGTTCATCAGATCGATGTTCTGCACGTCGGCCCGCTCGCGCAAATGCTCGACCAGCCGCCGGAACGCCGCCGCCTCGAAATCGCGTTTCTGGGCCTCGCTGAGTTCGCTCATGAACTGCTCCTAAAATGGCCCGGTGCGCGAGCCGTACCGCCTCACCTCGCCTATATCGGGACGCGAATTGATCGCGTCAACGATCGGCGCCAGCCGCGCCGCCCAATCATGAGCGCCGGCCCCGTCGGCAATGAGGTCCTGCCTGATCTCGATCAGCGCATGGGCGAAGCCGTTGGCGATGGCGTGCTTGAACATGGTGTCGCCGCGCAGCGCCCCGTCATAGGGCTCGTTATCGCCGACAATAAGCGCCGCGTCCCGGCGCAGCATGTCGATCAGCGGCCTGGCCACGCGGTCGTCCATGTCCCACAGCACGCCGGCATGCCACGGCCGCGCGCGGCCCTGCATGGACGGCGTGAAGGAATGCACCGAAAAGATGAACGGCGCGCGACCCGATTTTTGCGCGACCGACGCGACTATTGCGCCTACCGCATCGTGATAGGGCCGGTAAAAACGGTCGAGCCGCCGCTCGCGTTCGTCGGCAGCCATCGGATAATTGCCGGGCACGACGGTGCCGTCATAGAGCTGGCGGATCAGCGTCGGATCGTCCTCGCCGCGATTGGGATCTATCAGCAGCCGCGAGAAGCCGGCGATCACGCCGGGCGCACCGGTCAGCGCGGCCAGTTTTCGCGTCACCATCTCGACGCCGATATCATAGGCGATATGGCGCTCGAACTCGCTGGCCGGCAGGCCGAGGCTGCCATACTCTTCCGGCAACTCGCGGCGCGCATGATCGGCGACGAGCACCACGCCCCTTG
>JBGTLX010000654.1:0-7402 GCA_041743855.1 Rhizobiaceae bacterium
CGGCGCTCCGGAAATTTCGCCGGAATATAGTCGGTAAAGCCACCTTTGCAACCGCGCAAACTGGCAGACGCCCCGCTTTGCGGGTCTGCATCTCCATGATAGAGCCTTCGCCGCCACCGCCTGAAAGAAGATGAGCCTCAATGACAGACGAATCGGTCGAAACGCTGAACCGGAAACTCGACCTGCTGATCGAGGCGATCGGCCGTCTGGCGCCCCGGGCCGCGCCGGCAAGCGATCTCGGCGAGGCCGACTGCTTCGTCTGGGCAGCCGAGCCCGGCCATCTCGAGCCCGTGCACCGCGTGAACCGCGTCGAGATCGGGCTGATCAGGGGCGTCGACCGGGTGCGCGACATCCTGGTCGACAACACACAGCGCTTCGCCGCCGGCTTGCCTGCCAACAACGTCCTGCTGTGGGGCGCGCGGGGCATGGGCAAATCCTCGCTCGTCAAGGCCGTCCACGCGTCGATCAACACTGGACGAGCAGGCAACGCGGAGCCACTGAAACTGGTCGAAATCCACCGCGAGGATATCGACAGCCTGCCCAGGCTGATGGGACTTCTCAAGAACGCGCCGTTCCGCATCATCCTGTTTTGCGACGATCTCTCCTTCGATCACGACGACACGTCCTACAAGTCGCTGAAAGCAGCGCTCGAAGGCGGCGTCGAAGGGCGTCCGGACAACGTCATTTTCTACGCGACCTCAAACCGAAGGCATCTTCTGCCGCGCGACATGATCGAGAACGAGCGCTCGACCGCGATCAACCCCTCTGAGGCTGTCGAGGAAAAGGTTTCGCTTTCGGACCGCTTCGGGCTCTGGCTCGGCTTCCACAAATGTTCGCAGGACGAGTATCTCGACATGGTGGACGGCTATGCCGCCTGGCATGGACTGGATATCGAGCCGGAAACGCTGCGCGCCGAGGCGCTGGAATGGGCCACGACGCGCGGCAGCCGGTCTGGCCGCGTCGCCTGGCAGTATCTGCAGGATCTGGCCGGACGGCTCGGCCAGAAACTTCGGGAATGATGCCAGCAAGATGGACTCGATGAAGGAAAATGAGGAGATTCGACCGGTGGCGTATATCATCTGTGCGACGCCGAGAAGTGGAAGCACGCTACTATGCGACCTTCTAAATGATACAGGTGTAGCCGGGAATCCTCATTCTTTCTTCAGGCGTGAAGACATTGCCGAATGGGCAGAGTATTTCAATGTGCCCGTCGCCAAATGGTGTGATGATCTGGAGTTTGATCAGTCTTATCTTGAAGCCGTTCTGAAATATGGAACTTCGGGCACCGAGGTTTTTGGTACGCGTCTGATGTGGGAAAGCATCAGTGATCTGTCGAAGAGGCTTGACGCTTTTTTCCCAGGATTGCCGAATGACAGCGCCCGTTTCCAGTCCGCATTTGGACTACCCGTCTACATACACCTCTCTCGCGAGGACAAGGTTGCCCAGGCTGTTTCTCGCCTGAAAGCGGAGCAGACCGGTTTATGGCACGTCGATGCGGATGGGACTGAACGTGAGCGCGTCAAGCGAGGGCAAACACCAACCTACGATGCCCGAGAGCTCTCGGGGATTGTAACAGAATTGGAAGAAAACGACGCGGCATGGGTGCATTGGTTTGCTCAGCAAGGCATAGTTCCAGTCAGCATTACCTATGAAATGCTTTCATCCGAACCGCAGGCCACTTTGGCGCTGATATTGTCTGCCCTCGGCCAAGACAAAAGTATCGCCGAAACGGTTAAACTCAAGACTGCGAAATTGGCAAACGAAGAGAGCCGCGAGTGGGCAGTTCGTTTCCGAACAGAGCGACGCAGCCCGACAAAGGCCTGAGATGGCGAGTGCTACTCGCGCTTGTTCAGAATGTCGTCCGCAAGCGAAATGGCGGTGCGGCGGTCGGCTTCGCCGGCCAACGAAAACGCTTCCTCCTGCATGCCGCGAATCCAGATCTGATCGTTCGGCGAAGCGCGTTCGAGTGCCGCCGTCATCATGGCGAGGCCGCGCACGACCTTGCCGCTCTGGAACAAAAGATTGCCGAGCGTCGCTTGTGCGCCGGCATGGCCTTTTTCGGCGGCGAGCTGGAACCAGCGGCCGGCTTGGCGGACGCTGGCCTTGACCCCGCCCTCGCCGTTCAGGAACATCTTGCCCATCTCGTACTGGGCGTTCGGGTTGCGGTAGTTGGCCGCCGCGCGCATGTAATATTCCTGGGCGGCGAACGCATTCGCCTCGACCGGGCTGCCGGGAATGCCCTCCTTCAGATAGCCACCCAGCGCCACCAGCGCATCGGACACGTAGCTTTCCTCGGGACTGCCGGACTGCACGTCCTGCTCGGCGATTTCGGAAAAGAACTTGAACGCCTCGTAGTCGTCGCGCGCCACGCCGTCGCCTTCCGCATACATGCGGGCAAGCTTCCACGTCGCGCCGATCTGGCCGTTTTCAGACGCGTACCGATATGCTTCGGCGGCTTGATCCTTGTGCCCGTTCTTGTAGGCTGAATAACCGAACTGGAACACCTCCCAAGGGTTCGATTCCGCGCGCACGCCGGTCTTGTCGTCGAACACCTTTTCGTCGAGCGCCAGCGCTCGCTCAGCCGAGCCGAACAGGGCCGCGGCCAGCAAGCCGGAAAACACAGACGCTTTGATCAACTCAAATATCCGCATAGCAGTGTGTTTCTTTGGCGCCGCCGGGATGGGTCACTGCCCCGTCGCGGGCCGGCCCAACCGTTTGCGCGTATTTCCAGATCGCACCGGACTGGTAATCCGTCCTTCGCGGCTTCCAACGTTTTGCTCTCTCGCCGAGTTCCGCGTCCGACAGGGCGACGTCGATCGTTCCCGCGACAGCGTCGATCGTGATGATATCGCCGTTTTGGAGCAATCCGATCGGACCGCCGACAGCCGCCTCCGGCCCGACATGGCCGATGCAGAAGCCGCGCGTCGCGCCGGAAAACCGTCCGTCGGTGATGAGCGCCAGCTTGTTGCCCATGCCTTGGCCGTAGAGTGCGGCCGTCGTCGACAGCATCTCGCGCATGCCGGGGCCGCCCTTGGGGCCCTCGTAGCGGATGACGAGAACCTCGCCTTCCTTATAGTCGCGGTTGTTCACCGCCTCGAAGCATTCCTCTTCGCTGTCGAAGCAGCGCGCCGGACCCGAGAATTCGAGCACGGACATGCCGGCGACCTTCACGATCGCGCCTTCGGGAGCGAGGTTTCCCTTGAGACCAACCACGCCGCCGGTCACGGTAATCGGCTTGTCGGCCGGACGCACGACATCCTGTTTGTCATTCCACGGAACGTGCTCCATGTTTTCGGCCAAAGTGCGACCGGTGACCGTGATGCAGTCGCCGTGCAAATAACCGTGATCGAGCATGGTCTTCATAAGGATGGGAATGCCGCCGGCCTCGAACATGTCCTTGGCCACATATTTGCCGCCGGGCTTCAAATCGGCGATGTAGGGCGTCTTCTCGAAGATTTTCGCCACATCGAAGAGGTCGAATTTTATCCCCGCCTCATGCGCGATCGCCGGCAGATGCAGTGCTGCGTTGGTCGAGCCGCCGGTGGCCGAAACAACAGCGGCGGCGTTTTCCAGCGCCTTCAGCGTGACGATGTCGCGCGGGCGAATGTTTTTAGCGATCAATTCCATAATCTTTTCGCCGGAGGCGAAGTTGAAGCGGTCGCGCATTTCGTAGGGCGCCGGCGCGCCGCATGAATAGGGCAGCGCCAGGCCGATGGCCTCGGCCACGGTCGCCATGGTGTTGGCGGTGAACTGCGCGCCGCACGAACCGGCGGACGGGCATGCGGCCTGCTCGATTTCCAGAAGCTCGGCGTCGTCGATCGCGCCGACCGAATGCTGGCCGACTGCCTCGAACACGTCCTGCACGGTGATCTGCCGGCCACGATGATTGCCGGGCAGGATCGACCCGCCATAGATGAAGATCGACGGCACGTTGAGGCGCACCATGGCCATCATCATGCCGGGCAGCGACTTGTCGCAGCCGGCGAGACCCACCAGCGCGTCGTAGCAATGGCCGCGCATAGTCAGTTCAACCGAGTCCGCGATGACGTCGCGCGACACCAGCGACGACTTCATGCCCTGATGGCCCATGGCGATGCCGTCGGTGACGGTGATGGTGCAGAATTCGCGCGGCGTTCCGCTGGCCGCGGCGACGCCTTTCTTGACCACCTGCGCCTGACGCATCAGCGAAATGTTGCAGGGCGCGGCCTCGTTCCAGCAGCTCGCGACGCCGACCAGCGGCTGCGCGATTTCGGCCGGCGACAGGCCCATCGCATAGAGATAGGAACGATGCGGCGCGCGCGCCGGACCCACGGTGACGTAGCGGCTCGGCAGATTGGCTTTGGAAATAACTCTGGCGTCCATGCTCTTCCTTAGCCGCCTTACGTGCGGCTTTCCCGTAGCGGCGTCTGCTTGTGGCGCCCTTCCAAGAAGGGCTTTCCGGTGCGCCGGGTTTATGGCGGGAAATAGGCGACTTTCCCGCCCGCCTTCTTAACGCATTGCTTGTTGCGATAGTGTTGCCGAAACGTCACAAATGTTAAGATGCTTGACGAAGGGTGTACTTCCCCTTTGCCACGCCCGCTTTCGCGTCTGGCTATTGTCCTTCGAGGTTCGCTTCGCTCACACCTCAGGATGAGGGGGAGGAAGTTGGGAAGCGGGGCGTGCAGCCGCACCTCTGATTTAAGGGTTATGTGGCGCAAGCCACACGCCCCGCCGGCGTCTTGCCTCACCTCAGGGACGGCATTTGCGCCGCCACTCCCTCGGTCGAGGCCCGGACCTAAGGGCTCATCACCCAGCAACGCTACCGTAGCGCTACCGACCCGGCGCCGCCGCCCTCCCCTGATGCCCGGCGCGCGCCAGGGCTCCCGTGAGGGCGATGGACGGATAATAAGGGAGTGGCAGAGGGTGTGGATAAGATGCCAGAAGAATTTTCGCTTTCCTCGCGAAATCAAGGACATGGCAGGAGGCAGCGCCAGAATTTATCCACACTGCCGTGCGAGCCGCCGCCTTCGCCGTTAAACCAGCCGCGACTGTTCGACAGCCGCGCCGATAAAACTGGCAAACAGCGGGTGCGGGTCGAGCGGGCGGCTTTTAAGCTCGGGATGGTACTGCACGCCGATGAACCACGGATGGTCGGGATATTCGATCGTCTCGGGCAAGACGCCGTCGGGCGACATGCCGGCAAAGACCAGCCCGCAAGCTTCCAGCCGCTCCTTGTAGTCGATGTTGACCTCGTAGCGGTGGCGATGGCGCTCGGAAATGACCGTGTCGCCGTAGATTTCAGCGATCTTGGAATCTTTGGAGAGATGCGCCTCATAGGCGCCGAGCCGCATCGTGCCGCCGAGATCGCCGGTCTCGCGGCGCTTTTCCAGCATGTTGCCGCGCAGCCATTCGGTCATCAGGCCGACGACGGGTTCCTTGGCCGGGCCGAACTCGGTAGACGACGCGCCGTCGACGCCAGCCAGCGACCGGGCCGCCTCTATGCAGGCCATCTGCATGCCGAAGCAGATGCCGAAATAGGGCACCTTGCGCTCGCGCGCGAATTTGGCGGCGAGGATCTTTCCTTCCGACCCGCGCTCGCCGAACCCGCCGGGAACCAGGATGCCGTGGACCTTTTCCAGAAACGGCGACGGGTCTTCCTTCTCGAAAATCTCGCTCTCGATCCAGTCGAGCTTTACCCGCACCTTGTTGGCCATGCCGCCATGCGACAGCGCCTCGATCAGCGATTTGTAGGCGTCCTTGAGGCCGGTATATTTGCCGACGACAGCAATCGTCACCTCGCCTTCCGGATTGTGGATGAGCTTCGACACGCTTTGCCACGGCTCCATGCGCGGCTTGGGCGCGGGGTCGATGCCGAAGGCTGCGAGCACTTCCGAATCGAGGCCTTCCCTATGGTAGGCCATCGGCACGTCGTAGATGTGCCCCACGTCGAGGGCCTGGATGACGGCGCTCTCGCGGACATTGCAGAACAGCGATAGTTTTCTGCGCTCTTCGGCAGGAATGGCGCGGTCGGCGCGCACCAGCAGGATGTCGGGCGCGATGCCGATGGAGCGCAACTCCTTGACCGAATGCTGGGTCGGCTTGGTCTTCAACTCGCCGGCGGTCGGAATCCACGGCATCAGCGTCAGATGGACATAGACCGCATTGTTGCGCGGCAGGTCGTTGCCGAGTTGGCGGATGGCTTCGAGGAAAGGCATCGCCTCGATGTCGCCGACCGTGCCGCCAATCTCGCAGAGCACGAAATCGAATTCCTCATTGCCGCCCATGACGAAATTCTTGATCTCGTCGGTGACGTGCGGGATGACCTGCACGGTTGCGCCCAAATAGTCGCCGCGGCGCTCGCGCTCGATGATATTCTTGTAGATGCGGCCGGTGGTGATGTTGTCCTGCTGGTTGGCGGACCGCCCCGTAAACCGCTCGTAGTGGCCGAGATCGAGGTCCGTCTCGGCGCCGTCATCGGTAACGAAGACCTCGCCATGCTGGTAAGGCGACATGGTGCCGGGATCGACGTTGAGATACGGATCGAGCTTTTTGATGCGCGCGCGGTAGCCGCGCGCCTGCAGCAGCGCGCCCAAGGCCGCCGCCGCAATGCCTTTTCCAAGCGAGGAAACCACGCCGCCCGTGATGAAAACATATCGCGCCATGGGAGTTATCGCTTAACGCCGCCGATCTGATTCCGCCAGAGGAAAATCCGGACGGTGCAGGTTTTTCGTCACATGACGACGACGGTGGTTCCCACTTTCACGCGGCCGTAAAGGTCCATCACATGCTCGTTGACCATGCGGAAGCAGCCGTTGGACGAGTTGGTGCCGATCGTCTGCGGCTGGTTGGTGCCGTGGATGCGGATGTGGGTGTCCTTATTGCCCTGGTAGAGATAGATGGCGCGCGCGCCAAGCGGGTTTTCCGCGCCGCCGGGCATGCCGTCCTTGTACTGGCCGTATTTCTTGGGCTCGCGCTTCTGCATGTCGAGGGTGGGAATCCAGCGCGGCCATTCCTGCTTGTCGCCGACCTTGGCCGAGCCCTTGAATTCGAGGCCCTCGCGGCCGACGGCGATGGCGTAGCGGCGGGCGCGCGACGATGATTCGACCAGATAGAGATAGCGCGACGCCGTATCGACGACGATGGTGTCGCGCGGATAGCCTGAGAACGAGACCGTCTGCGGTTCGAACTCGGACTTGACCCGGAATTTCTTGCCGGCCTGCTTTTGCTCCAGAACCGCATCGAGCGCGCGGGTTTCGGGCAGCATGCTCTGCTGGACCACGCCGCCGCCGAACAGGCCGGCGAACAGGCCGACCGGCTTCTTCGTCTCGCCCGGCCTTTCGCTGCGCAATTCCCCATTGTTGCCGGTCTGCGCGACTTCCATCGACGCCAGCCTGGCGAGTTCGGCCTGGCGCGCGTCCTCGGC
>JBGTLX010000655.1:0-3927 GCA_041743855.1 Rhizobiaceae bacterium
CGCGCGCGACGTCATGCTCGGCCGCATCGAGCTGCCCTCAGCTCCCGACATGGCAGCGCACGGGGCAAAATGGCGGGCGCGCGAGGAGACGCTGGCCGACGCCGAACAGATGATCTGGTTCCAGGGCGACTATACGAAGGAACTGATCGAGGCGACGGACTATCCGAGCTTCGACATAGAGGAGACCAACAAGACTTTCATGGAGTGGGAGCACCACAAGATGGAAGACATCATGGGCTTCCGCGACAACGCCTATCGCTCGCTGATGACCGGCGCCATGGCGCCAAAACATCACACGAAATGGATGGAGGCGATGGACGATTCGCTGGAGAGCTATCTCCAGACGAAGTGACGTCCTCGCGACGCGGAGTAACCTCAACGGTATCGCGCTCCCGCTACTTCTGCAGTGTTTCGTCGAAAGCCTTCCGGGCATGTTCGACTCGGCCGAGATTTTCCTCGGCCCAGAGCCACACGCCGCAGAACGCCGCGCCCAAACTCAGGCCGAGGTCGGTCAGTCTGTATTCGACCTTTGGCGGAATGACTGGGTGGATGGTTCTGATGAGCAGCCCGTCGCGCTCCATCTGCCGGAGCGTCTGGGTCAGCATCTTCTGGCTGACGCCGCCGACCAGTTCGCCGAGGCGCGTGAAGCGCAGTTCGCCATGCTCGGCCAGAACCTCCATGACGATCATGGTCCATTTGTCCGCGACCCGGCCGATCAGATCTTTGACCAGCACTTCGACTTTGGGGTCGACGTCTGGGTAGGTGTCCTGCTCCCGAGTAGCCCCCGCTACGGGGGCCTCACGCGCATTCATACTGCCAACCATCACACACTCTCCAATCAGTAAGTACCAATCTTTCCGGTGCCTACTTTCTAATAGTAAGTTCAGTCTTTATGTCATCCTCTGACGCAAAGATCACGCGCCTTTATAGGAGACTGTTCTCATGAACATGACAGGCAATACCATTCTGATTACGGGCGGCGGCTCCGGCATTGGTCGCGCCTTCGCCGAGGCGTCCATGCGGCGGGCAACAAGATCATCATCGCCGGCCGACGGCAGGCCGCCTTGGAAGATGTGGTCCGGGCACATCCGGGCATGGCCTTCGAGGTGATGGATGTCGAAGATGCGTCAGATGTCACTGCCTCAGCCGCCAGGATCATCAAGGACCACCAGGGGTTGAACGTGCTCATGAACAATGCCGGCATCATGGTGGCAGAGGACCTTACGAGCGACGCGTTCAGCCTTGACGTCGCCGAGGACACGATCGCCACCAATCTGCTTGGGCCGATCCGGTTGACCGCGGCCCTGCTGCCGCATCTGCGCAATCAGCCCAGCGCGACGGTCATCAACGTATCGTCGGGACTCGCCTTCGTGCCTCTCGCGGTGACACCGACCTATTCGGCCACCAAGGCCGCAATTCATTCCTACACGCAGTCGCTGCGTTTCCAACTGCGCAACACTTCCGTGGAAGTGCTGGAACTCGCGCCGCCGGCTGTCGCCACCGACCTGATGCCGGGCCATGCGGCGAACCCGAATTCCATGCCGCTCGATGCGTATGTCAGCGAGAGCATGACGATCCTCGCGGCCGGGCCGGCATCCGGGGAAATCGCGGTCGACCGGGTTAAATTTCTCCGCAATGCAGAGGCGACCGGTCAGCACGGAAAAGTGTTCGACCTTCTTAACCAGCCTCACTAGCCGGAGCGGCTGGGTTGCGTCCAATGGTGCGGCGATTTATATGGCGCCGCACCATCCCCTAGCCGGCGAGCAGCTTGATCGGGGCAAAATATCTGACTAAAGTCAGGGAATGCAGGACGAGCAAATCGCACGCGTTCGCCGCTTCAACCGCGTGGTATCGCAGCGTATCGGCGCGCTCGAGACCAGCTATCTAAGTCGCGGCAGGCCACTCGGCGAGGCGCGGATGATTTTCGAGATCGGCGCAGCCGGCGCAGATGTGGCGGTTTTGCGCAGCCGGCTGGAGCTGGATTCGGGCTATCTCAGCCGGCTGCTTCGATCGCTGGAGGCTCAGGGATTGGTGCAGGTCGTCAAGGAAAGCGGCGAGGATGCCCGCCGCCGCAGGGCAACCTTGACCAAAGCCGGCCGGATCGAGTTCGTCGCCTACGAAAAACTCTCGGACGGACTGGCGCAATCCACGCTCTCGCCGCTCGGCGGCGGCCAACGCGAGAGGCTTCTGGCCGCGATGGCGGAGGTCGAGCGGCTGCTCCATGCCGGAGCCATCGAGCTTCGGGTCGAGCCGCCCGCCAGCGCCGATGCGCGGTGGTGTCTCGGACAGTATTTTTCGGAGCTGGCGCGGCGCTTCGAGGAGGGTTTTGACCCAGGCCGTAGCAGCCCGGCCGACGAGGAGGAGAGGCAACCGGCAGGCGCCTTTATCATCGCGCGGCTGCATGGCAAGCCGGTTGGCTGCGGCATGGTCAGGCAGATCGATCGCGGGATCGGGGAGATCAAGCGGATGTGGATCAGTCCGGAGGCGCGCAGCCTGGGCGCAGCCAGCCGCATTCTGCGCAGGCTGGAGGAACTTGCCGTAGAATTCGGATGGACGCGCGTCCGCCTCGACACCAACCGTGCGCTGAAGGAAGCGCAGGCCATGTACGGCAAGGCCGGCTATCGCGACATTCCGAGGTACAACGCCAATCCCTATGCGGATCGCTGGTTCGAGAAAGAACTTTAGGTGCCGCAGCGCGGCTGTCCTCGGGCGATCTATCCCAATCTCGCCCGCGCCTTCGCCGTCCATGCGGAAAATAGACGGTCGGCGATGATGCCGATGAAGGCTATGGCCAGCCCCGCCACGATGCCGCGACCGGCGTCGGCCTTTGACAGCGCGATGAACACTTCTTGCCCCAGATCGCGGGTGCCGATCATGGCGCAGATGATGATCATCGCCAGCGCCATCAGGATGGTCTGGTTCACCCCGAGCATGATTTCGGGCAGCGCCAGCGGCAATTGCACGCGCCGGAACGTCTGCCCCTTGGTGCATCCCGACACCTTCGCCGCCTCGATCAGCGCCGGCGGCACCTGCCTGATGCCGTGATTGGTGTAGCGGATCGCCGGCACCACCGCGAAGAGGACCGTGGCGATCATGGCGGTCACGTCGCCGACCCGAAACAGCATCACCACCGGGATGATGAAGCAGAAGGACGGTAGCACCTGCAGCGTGTCGATGACCGGCGTGATCAGTCGCTCGAAACGGTCGCTGCGCGATGCCATAAGCCCGAGCGGGATGCCGATCAGGCAGGCGATGAAGGCCGAGATGCCGCACAGATACACGGTGGCCATGGTCTTTTCCCAAAGACCGGTCACCGCGCAAAACACGGCCAGCGCGGCGACGGTGATCGCCAGCCGCGCGCCGCCGAGTTGATAGCCGGCAAGGCCCAGCAGAAACACCGCGCCCAGCCACGGAAACCCCTCGCAGAAGGCGCGGACCGGGTTCAGGACGTAGAGGATCAGTGTCACGCGAAACGCCTCGATCGCGTCGAAGAAATTGATGGTGACCCAGGTGACGGCCGCTTTCCAGGCCGGCGCGGTGGTGAAGGTGATGGCTTCGGGAATGTCCGCGAAGGCCGGCACGAACAGGCTGAAAAACGTCGTCGCGGTGATGACTGCGATGGCGAGCGAAAAATTCGGATAGCGCCGCCAGAAATCCGGCTGCAATCCCCCATGTACCTGGCCCTCGGCGTGGCGGCGCGCCATCGCCTGGGAGAGCCGGTCGAGCGCGATCGCCAGCGCCACGATCGCCAGCCCGGCTTCCATGGCTTCGCCCACCTTCAGCGCCCGCAGCGCCAGCATGATGACCTGGTTGACGCCGATCATCAGCGTCGGACGCGCCGACGGCAACAGCACACGCCACAGTTTCTGTCGCGCCGTGCAGCCCGCCATCGTGCTGAAATCGCCGATCTCGGATGGCACCCGCGAC
>JBGTLX010000656.1:0-3561 GCA_041743855.1 Rhizobiaceae bacterium
ATCCTCTCCCCCACTTCGTGAGGGAGAGGATGGGCGTCCAGCTTGGCTCCCATCCGCTCCCCCGGAACGGGGGAGAGGTGTCGAGGCGAAGCCGAGACGGAGAGGGGGGTTATGACTTGTAAGATTGCCAGCCGGGCGAAGCGAGGCCGGTGAGGGCAGCGCCACCTTCGGCCATGGATGCGGTACCGCGGAGAGACTGATCTCCCCCCTTGCGGGGGAGATGGCCGGCAGGCCAGAGGGGGGCGCTGTCCCGCGACGACAAATGTCTTGATTGCCGTGCGGCGGTTCTGATCGGGAGGCTAGCATGACGAAAGCCAATTACGCCCTGCGGCTGCAGCCGTCGCTCAAGAATGCCGCCGAACGGCTGGCGGCGGCCGAAGGCACAAGTTTGAACCAGTTCATCAACGTGGCGGTTGCCGAAAAGCTCTCGGCACTGGAGACGGAAGAGTTTTTCAAGGTGCGTGCCGCCCGAGGAGACCGCCAGGCTTTCCTGAAATTCCTTGACGAAGCCGGTAACGCCGCGCCCGTCGCGGGCGACGAAACGGACTGAACCCGATCAGGGCCACACGGCTGGTCCGGGTGTGCCACGCCGAATGACCGGCACGAAGAGGTACTTCACGGTGCGTTCGTGCATCCATATCGGGGGGGCGCGGCCGGTCGGGTGAAGACGTATAACTCATCACTCGAACTCAGGATGATGCAATTGTCGCCTCTGTTTGCACACAATATACGAAAGAAACAAAAGCAGGCGGATCCGCCGGAAGAAGTTCTTTCTGATGTTGCCATGCGAGACAGACGTCGTATGTCTCGAAGAGTTTTTGTTCCCGGCGTTCTTCGATAACGCCATTTACAGATGTAAGAGAAATAACATGCGCGATCGCATTCATAACATGGGAATCCGCTTTTGCAGCCGTTTGCGCTGCCAAAAGAAAAGCGAGAGCGATGATGAACGTGGTGCGTTTCATGTCTTCCTCCTTGCCAATCCGGTGCTGCTGAGATCGCTTGGAAACGACGACCGAATTGGCTAGGCTAGGAAGCGCGCCACGAGGGTGAAATGTCCCGAAAGGCTTCTGAAATTGATACGAAATCTGCAGAAACGATCACGTTTCGCGGTTTTGCCTTCCTGACGAAATACGAACAACTTCAAACGGTTGAAGGCAAAGCGGTTGACCTTCGCAGCCAGTCCGCCGAGGTGCTTTCCGCGCTCGCGGCGCGACCGGGCGAGATCGTGTCCAAGGATGCGCTGATGCGGGCGGTTTGGCCCGATACCTTCGTCACCGACGACAGCCTGACCCAATGCATTGCTGATATTCGCCGCGCATTGGGAGACGACGAGCACGTGATCGTGGAAACCTTCCCAAAGCGAGGCTACCGGCTGAATGCCGATCCATTGGACGCGGCGTACCCAAACGCCGCAGCCGGCACGGAACGTGCCAGGACACGATTCTCGCAGCGCGGCTTCATTCTTGCTGCAATCGTTCTCATTGCGACAGCGATCGGCGCATACTACGGCGCGGAAATATGGCGAGCCGCCCCGGTTCGTTGGAGCGACATGCCGAGGATTGCGGTCCTTCCCTTCGAGGATTTCAGTGCTGGTTCGGATAAGGGCTATCTCAGCGATGCCGTCGCCGAGGGGATCATCACCGAGCTTGCGCGGAGCAAGACTTATGCCGTCATCGCCCGGAACTCGAGCTTCAGGTATCGCGACCAACAGGTCGACGCCAGGCAGATTGCAGACGAACTCGGCGTCCATTACCTGCTCGAAGGGAGCCAGCAGAAGAACGGAGACCGGCTGAAAGTCACCGCCCAGTTGCTGAATGCGCGTGACGGATCGCATCTCTGGGCCAACACCTACAACCGGGAGATCGGCGATCTTTTCGTCGTCCAGGAGGAGATCATCCGCACGCTCGCGGATCGGGTCGGGCGCAGGATCGAGCGCCCGCTGCCGAAGAGCGACGCCGCGCAGGTCAGCGCGCTCCACTATCATCTGATGGGGATCGCCGAGATCCGCAAGACTTACTCTGCCGCGGGGAACGAGCTGCTACGGCAGTTCAGCCTCAAGGCGATCGAAGCGGATCCGAGCGCCCAGTTCGGCTATATCGGGATGGCCTGGCACTATCGCAATGACGCGGTTTTCTGGCACAAGCAGGAAAATAACCCCGACGAGGCGTTGAAGCGCGCCACCGAATACGCCGACAAGGCTATCCTGCTCGCTCCGGACGATGCCAACGCGCACAGTGTCCGCGCCAGAATTCATGCCGAAGCCGGCGAGGTCGAGCAGGCGCTTGTCCGGTATGATCAGGCGATCGCCCTGAACCCCAGCAATTCGGATACCCTCGTCGGCAGTGCGGGCGTGCTGCTGAATGTTGGCCGCACCGACGAAGCTATCGATCGGATCGAGCGGGCCAATGGCATCGATCCTTTCCACCCTGACTGGTTCCACTGGGACATGGGCTGGGCGCTCTACGAAAAGAACGATTGCGGGGCTGCGCTGACGGCGATGCGGAAAATGTCCAGAATCCCGAGCGGCGCACACCGAATGCTGGCGGGGATCCACGCTTGTCTGGGAAACAAGCGGGAGGCAAAGGAAGCGCTTGCGGTTTTCCTCAAAGACTCGCCCGGCGACTCCATCGGCAAACAACGCAAGCAGTGGGAGAAGGTTTGGACCGCGCCCGGAAGCCTCGAGCGCTGGATCGAACACATGCGGATCGCGGGGCTGCCGGAGTGACGGCTGTCCGTGCGCGACCCAGCAGAAGACCGGATTGGCCGCTAACCGTTGAAGCCTTTGTGTTAACTGGCGCTATGCCGCCATCAACAAGCGTCTGGCAAGCTATTGCCATGCGCCGGCATCCTCGTGTGGACAAATCTCCCCTCCACATCTCCGCTCCGAAATAAAATTCCCAACCTTCCCAACCCCTTAACCTCCACCCCACCTATTTCCCGTTCCTGTTTTATCCACACCCCTACCACCTCCCTTATTCTCCGTCCTGCCTGCGCGGGAAACGGATGCGCAACCGAACATTCGGGCAGGCACGGCGCCGGATCGGCGGCACTGCGGAGTGCTGCTGGGTGATGAACCCCAGATCCGGCCCTCGAACCGTATGTCGTGTGCTTCCCGTGGCCAAACCACAGGCGGCCGGCAGGACGGTTGAGGGAAGCGCGCCGGACGGGCGGCCGCAAGGTCGCATTTACTAAAAAGATGAGCGATCGAACGGCCGCCCGTCTTCCCACCTTCGCTCCCCGAGCGCGAGCGAAGCGAGTAGTCGAAGGACCGGACGCCTTTGCGCCGCGGTGGCGCGAAGCCATGTCAAAAAAGAGGAACTTCTCATGAGAACCAGGACTGCGAGACAAAACAAGGCGGCCGCGGCGGAAGCCAAAGCCGACGAGGAAAAGACCATCCAGCTTGATAGATTCAGGGCCCAACTCGGCATGTCGGTGCTCTCCGACATGTACGAACACCATAAGGCCTGCGGGTTCAAGGAGTGCCGCGCGGCAGGCCGCTGCGTCGCCTACGACAGGGGCGCCGGACTCTGCCCGATTCCGCTCGACACCACCCGCGCC
>JBGTLX010000657.1:0-4968 GCA_041743855.1 Rhizobiaceae bacterium
CGCGAGCCGGGTCGATCGAAATCGCCTGCCGCTGGGCAGGCGCAACGGCGCGCGGCACAACCAAGGCGTCGCCGACGCGCAGCCGGCTTGGGACGAGTCCCGGATTCAACAGCAAGAGCACCTGCACGGGAACGCCCGCGGCACGGGCGATCGACGAAATCGTGTCGCCTGGCCGGACCACGTAGCGAAATTGGATCGTGCGCTCGACGGTCGATTGCCGGCCTGTTTGCGCCCCGGCCGGGACAACCGACGGCAAGGCCGTTGCGAATGCCAAAACCAGCGCCGTCAGCCTGGATCGATGCGATTTCATGTGACAATCTCCGCGGGGACAAGGTTCAAGTGAGCCAATTAGCGAAGGAAACATGAACTGGCGATGAAAGTTCCCGCATCGGCAGCGACAAGCTGAACGACACTTTGCGGCTTGCACAGGCGAGAATTTTAGGGCGCAATCGGCAGGATCGTGCGTCGTGCAGGCGCCGCCATCCGAGGCAAAACCATGTACACGAACACGCTCGATTTCGGCCTCGGCGACGACATAGAGGCGCTGCGCGATCTGGTGCGCCGCTTCGCGAGTGAGAAAATCGCGCCGCTCGCCGCCGACATAGACCGTTCGAACGAGTTTCCGGACGACCTGTGGGCAGAGCTTGGCGCGCTCGGGCTTTTGGGCATCACCGCCGACCCCGATTTCGGCGGTTCCGGCATGGGTTATCTCGCCCATGTTGTGGCCATGGAGGAAATTTCGCGCGCCTCCGCCTCGGTCGGCCTGTCCTATGGCGCGCATTCCAATCTCTGCGTCAACCAGATCAACCGCTGGGGCACGGAAGCGCAGAAGCAGAGCTATCTGCCGGCTCTGTGCTCGGGAGAAAAAGTCGGCGCGCTCGCCATGTCGGAGTCGGGATCGGGCTCCGATGTCGTCTCGATCCGGTTGGCTGCGGACAAGCGCAACGACCGCTATGTGTTGAACGGCGCGAAGATGTGGATCACCAACGGGCCGGACGCCGCGACGATGGTCGTCTATGCCAGAACCGATCCGAAGGCCGGTTCGCGCGGATTGACCGCCTTCATCGTCGAAAGCTCCATGCCGGGGTTTTCGGTAGCCCGAAAACTCGACAAGCTCGGCATGCGCGGCTCCAACACCGGCGAGTTGGTGTTCGAAAATGTCGAAATCCCCTTCGACAATGTGCTGCATGAGGAGCGGCGCGGCGTCGAGGTGATGATGTCGGGGCTCGACTACGAACGCACGGTGCTGGCCGGCGGGCCGCTCGGCATCATGGCGGCCTGCATGGATCTGGTCGTGCCCTATGTGCGCGAGCGAAAACAGTTCGGCCGGGCGATCGGCGAATTCCAGCTGGTGCAGGGCAAGCTCGCCGATATGTATGCGGCGATGAGCGCGTGCAAAGCCTACGTCTATGCGGTGGGCGCTGCCTGCGATCGCGGCCGCACGACGCGCAAGGATGCCGCTGGGTGCATTCTGCTTGCGGCCGAAAAGGCGACGTTGATGGCGCTCGACGCCATCCAGTTGCTCGGCGGCAACGGCTACACCAACGATTACCCCGCAGGCCGGCTGCTGCGCGACGCCAAACTCTATGAGATCGGCGCTGGCACCAGCGAAATCCGGCGCTGGCTGATCGGCAGGGAAATCGTGGCAGAGAAATCTTATTAGTTTATGCTTGACATTATGTTTTATCATTTTACATGTCGTTTTTATCAAAACGCCATGAGGTGACACCATGAATATGCTGCATCGCACAGTCCGGGCGGGCTCCGAAAAAGCTCGTATCTGGCAGATTTCCGACGAACTGTTTGCCAAATCGGGCCGCATCCCGAGTGGCCGGGACGTCGTCGACGTCTATGTCG
The DNA here is from genome assembly GCA_041743855.1 of Rhizobiaceae bacterium. Taxonomy (GTDB): domain Bacteria; phylum Pseudomonadota; class Alphaproteobacteria; order Rhizobiales; family Rhizobiaceae; genus JBGTLX01. Next base: position 1,858 of record JBGTLX010000657.1, read on the forward strand.
CCGAGGGCGGCAACGAGGGAACCGGCTTCACGCAATACTCGCATTGGAAAAAGGAAGTCCAGGCGCAGCAGGAAGCCGAAGACGCCACGGTCGCAACTCAGCCTGCGTCGTTGCCTTTTCGTCCGATGACGATCTCTGCCGACGGTCAGCTTTTCATTCCCCCGGATATGAGAAAGGCCATGCTGCTCGACGCAGATGGGCGCGTTACCGTGACCGTCATTGATGGCGAGCTCAGAGTCATCTCGCCGATGTCCGCCGTGCATCAACTGCAGCGCCGGGCTCTTAGCCTCGTGCCAGCCGGTACGCTGGTTTCGGACGAGCTCATTGCCGAGCGCCGTGCGGAAGCCACCCGGAATGGCTGATTTTGTGTTCGACGCCTCGGCAATCCTGGCGATCGCTTTCAAGGAGCCGGGAGCCGACAATGCGCTTGCCCGCATGCCGAAGGCGTGCGTTTCAACCGTCAATTATTCGGAAGCGTGCGCCAAGCTCGTCGACAAGGGCTTCGGCTCGGACGAAGCTTTCAACTGGCTCGAAGCCTTGAGGATTGATGTGGTTGTCTTCGATCGCCCGGATGCAGCGCTAGCGGCTTCCCTCCGATCGACGACAAAGCTCAAACGCCTTTCGTTTGCCGACCGTGCATGTCTGGCCTTGGCGGTCTCGCGGAAAGCGACCGCAATTACGACAGACCGCATCTGGGCGACGCTCGACCTCGGCTGTCCTGTCGAACTGATCCGCTAGCGAGAAATCATGCCCGCCCTCACCTCGAACATCTCCGCCGCCTCCGACGCCTTCCGCGCCAACTCCGAGCGGATGCGGGGACTGGTCGCCGACATCGCGGAGAAGGCAAAAACCGTCGAGCGCGGCGGCTCCGAAGAGGCGCGGCAACGCCACGTCTCGCGTGGCAAGCTGCTCCCCCGGCAGCGACTGGCGCAGCTTCTCGATCCCGGCTCGCCTTTCCTCGAAATCGGCCAGTTCGCGGCGTGGGATCTCTATGGCGGCGACATTTCGTCCGCCGGCATGATCGCCGGCATCGGCCGGGTCGAGGGCAAGGAGGTGATGATCGTCGTCAACGACGCCACGGTGAAGGGCGGCACTTACTATCCGCTCACCGTGAAAAAACACCTGCGCGCGCAGGAGATCGCGGCGCAGAACAATCTGCCTTGCGTCTATCTGGTCGATTCCGGCGGCGCCAACCTGCCCAACCAGGACGAGGTTTTTCCCGACCGCGATCATTTCGGCCGCATCTTCTACAACCAGGCGCAGATGTCGGCGGCGGGCATCCCGCAGATCGCCTGCGTCATGGGCTCGTGCACGGCGGGCGGCGCCTACGTGCCGGCAATGGCCGACGAATCGATCATGGTGAAGGGCCAAGCGACGATCTTTCTGGGCGGCCCGCCGCTGGTCAAGGCCGCGACCGGCGAGGATGTGACGGCCGAGGAACTTGGCGGCGCGGAGGTCCATACGCGCCAGTCGGGCGTCGCAGACCACTACGCCATGGACGACAATCACGCGCTGGCGATCGTGCGGCGCATCGTCAGGAACCTCAATCGGAAGAAGGGGATAGACCTCGACCTTCGCGATGCTCTATCACCGCTTCATGCAGCGGACGAGATTTATGGGATCGTGCCGCAGGACACGCGACAACCCTACGATGTGCGCGAAATCATCGCCCGCATCGTCGACGTTTCCGAGTTCGACGAGTTCAAGCAGAATTACGGGGCGACTTTGGTCACCGGCTTTGCGCATCTGCACGGCATGCCGGTCGGCATCGTCGCCAACAACGGCGTGCTGTTTTCGGAGTCGGCGCTGAAGGGCGCGCATTTCATCGAGCTCTGCTGCCAGCGCAAAATTCCGCTGATCTTCCTGCAAAACATCACCGGCTTCATGGTCGGCAAGAAATACGAGGCGGGCGGCATCGCCAGGGACGGCGCCAAGCTGGTCACGGCGGTGGCGACAGCGGCCGTGCCCAAGCTGACGGTCATCATCGGCGGCTCGTTCGGGGCGGGCAATTACGGCATGTGCGGCCGCGCCTACTCGCCGCGCTTTCTGTGGATGTGGCCGAACGCGCGCATCTCGGTCATGGGCGGCGAGCAGGCCGCGACGGTGCTCGCCATGGTCCGCCGCGAAAACATCGAGCGCAAGGGCGGCTCGTGGAGCGCGCAAGACGAGGCCGCCTTCCGCGCGCCGATCCTCGAAAAATACGAGCGCGAGGGCCACCCGCTCTATTCCTCGGCGCGGCTGTGGGACGACGGCGTCATCGACCCGGCGAAAACGCGGGAGGTTCTGGCGCTGAGCCTGAGCGTTGCGCTAAACGCGGAGGTCAAGGAGACGAAGGTCGGGGTGTGGCGGATGTGAGGGGAAATGGAAACTGGAGAAGTTCCTCATGTTCAGAAGCCTGACGAAGACACGTTTTACCCGCGGGGCGGAACGGAAGGCCGAAACAATCCTTCGGATGCAGGAACTGGAAGGCAAGCTGCCTGAGATTTTTATGCAGATTTGGCTGTACACCGGTTATTGCTCGTATTGGGATGGTTCCAATGGTGAGTACACAATGATCCAAGTTGCTGGCGATCCCTACCAACTCGCACCAAGCAGAGCGTCGCCGCCGCTGCGATAGGAGCGCGCATGTTCGCCAATATCCTGATCGCCAATCGCGGCGAGATCGCAGCCAGAGTAATCCGCACCGCGCGGCGCATGGGCGTGAAAACCGTCGCGGTTTTTTCGGACGCCGACGCCAAATCCCTGCATGTCGAAATGGCAGACGAGGCGGTGCATATCGGCCCCTCGCCCGTCGGCGAAAGCTATCTGCGCGGCGACAAAATCATCGCCGCGGCGAAAGCGACGGGCGCCGAGGCCATCCATCCGGGCTACGGCTTTTTGTCGGAAAGCCCGGATTTCGTGGATGAGGTGGTCGCGGCGGGGCTGGTCTTCATCGGCCCGTCTGCCGCGTCGATCCGGGCGATGGGGCTGAAGGACGCGGCCAAGCGGCTGATGGAGAAGGCCGGCGTGCCAGTCGTGCCCGGCTATCACGGCGACGACCAGGGGCTGGTGCTGCTCGCCGGCAAGGCGCGCGAGATCGGCTATCCGGTGCTGATCAAAGCGCGCGCCGGC
>JBGTLX010000658.1:0-7211 GCA_041743855.1 Rhizobiaceae bacterium
CGCGTAACAAGCGATGGCTGCTTCCCGGCCGTGATTACCTCGGGCTACGCCCCGCGCTATGTGGTGCTAAGCATCTTGGACGGTGCGGCAACGCTTTGGCAGCCGCAATCGCGGGATCTGTGGCGCTGGATTGTGGTCGGAGCCACCTTGGCTGCTGGCGACCAAGCGCTGAGCTATGATCCCGCGACCGGCAGGCTCGATTTCCTGGGGCCGCCGCCACGCCAGGTCGAGCGGGCGGCTCTGCTGACAGGCACGCAGATCGGCGCCTGGTCATGGGAGATCAATGTGAAGGCTTATGCGGTAATCGCCGACCTTATCGAGGCTCGTCGCTAGGCGCTCGCGGCGCGATCCAGAACATTCGTACGCCTGTCGGTTGGCCTTCAGCCCGCATCGCTTCCTCCAAGCCATCGAGACGCCTGACACGCTCCGCCCAAACAGAATCGGCCAGCGCTAGCGCCAGAGCCGCCCCGCGCTCCGCTGCCCTTTTGATCTCAGGTATGGTGTCCTGGGCCTGAGCCGCCGCCAGTTCGGCGCGCGCGGCGGCGGCTAGATTGTCGGCATCGGCTTGCGCGGCGAAGAGTCTCTTCTCGACCTCATTGCGCACCGCCGTCATGGCTTGCGCCAGACAATCGCCGCCGAGCTTCCTGATGCGGTTATCGGCGGTTGATCGCGCGGTCCTGAGCCGCTCCCCCGACAGAGGCGTCCGGAGCTTGCCGATCTGTCGCGCGCATTTACCGTCATGGATCGGATCGAGCAGGGCAGGGGCCGCTGCATCGGCCACGACCATATCATCGCCATCCTCGACATGGACCGCGAACAGCATCTCGGGCGGCGCCAGATCGATCATCCAACGCCGGTCCGCCTGCAATTGCGCAAGTGCGTTCCGCGCCGCTGTGTTGCGCGCGTCTTGCTCGGGCTTGGACGCCTTGGAGGCAGCAGGTCCCAGGACCATTTCCAAATCCAAGTCGATGGCGCCGCGCAAATCCAGTTCGGCCGTCGCGACCAGCAATCGCCGCCCGGTCCATTGAAGTGCAGGGTGGCCAACTGGGTATTCTACGACGAACTCGGTCATGATGGTGGTGGATGGCGTTTGCATCTCAAAGGCTGCGACTGCGCCATCGTGGAGCGTGCTGCCATGGTCGAAAAAATGCAGCCGCCGCTTTTCCGGGTCCTTGTGGACGATATGTGTGCGAGGCGGACATTCGATCGCGGCGCGCCGCCCGATATAGGCTTGGCGGTACCAGGAATGGCGAGTATCAAGGTCCGGTAGGGTCAGAGCACCTGGACCGGGCCGCGTTTTGTACCACATTGTGTTGAAGCGCTGGTCGCCCATTCTGCCGCCGCGTACGTCGAGATAGTCTTCGCGAGCGATCTTGACCATCGTCTCAGCGGCTCGCTCGCGCATCAAATACCAGTTCCAGGGGTAGCCCTCGATGGTCGCCATCGGCGCCGCGTATCGCCGGCTTCTGAAGCGCGCCTCACAGCGAGTTGCTATTGCGGTTCGAGGCGATGGCGGCAGCCGCGTTGCCTGAAGCCAGGCGTCATAGGTCTCGCCGAGCGTCTTCGCCTCGCGCGCCGCATCGTTCCAACTGGCGCCGCTGCTGCCGTCGGCGGCCGCCGCGATCGCCTTCCTGATGGCCTCCCACTCAGACTCGTCAAATACCTCGCTCTTCAGGAACACGCCGGTTCCTTCAAGCACCTCGAGGATCTGTTCCTCGATCGATTCGTCGATGACGATGGGCGTGATCGCGATACGGCGGTTCGCCGGCAGTCCCTTTGTGCCGAGGCGGTCGATACGTCCGATCCATTGCTGAATGTCGGGTGGCGACCACGGCAGCGCGAAGAAGATTATCTCATCGGCGAACTGGAGGTTGTGGCCCTCGCGTGCCGCGTCGGCGGCCACCAGCACTTTGGCCTCGCCGCTGATGAAATCGTCAAGCGCCTCCTTGAGACCCGCAATCTGAATCTCAAGCTCCTCGGCGGCGCCGACTGAGCGCCGTTTCTTTGCGACTTTCACATCGGTAAGTTTCTCGATCGCGTCACGCAGATAGTCGGTGGTGGGGTTGTCCTCGGCGACGACGACGACACGTGCTTCAGGATCGCGGGCATGAACCCCGCGAAGATGATCGATTAGCGCGTCGAGTTTGGCGTCGCCCGGTTCCTGACGCAAGCAACTGTCGATCTGCTGCCATGCGTCGTGGAGCGCTGGCGAACTGCGTCGGAGCGTGCTCAGGCGCTCCCGGAGCGACACCGGGCTTCTGCCACCTACCTGCAATAGCAGGTCGCGGCGAATGTCGAGATTGCTGGTCTTCGCCGCCTCAAGATAGCCACGCGTCGTCCGTGCGCGTTCGACGTCGCCGTTGGTGGGGGCGAGCCGCACTGGTTGATAGATACGTTTGGGTAGCGCATCTGGATAGTCGGTTCGGGCGGTGCGGATGAGATGGCGATAGAGGCCGTAAGCTTCTTCGACCGCGCGCCGGGTGCCCGCTTCCTGAAATTGGTCACCGTGGCGATCGATCGCCAGCACCTCGCGCTCGGCAAGCACTTTCAGGATGTCGCGATCCTCCGCTTTCGCAATCCGGTCGGCCTCGGGCTCGAGCAGCGCCATCAGTTCTCGCCGGGTCGCGGCAAGGTGCAGTGCAGGCGTCGCAGTAAGGATAATGACATTGGGAATGATCCGCGCCGCTGCGATGAGGTCGCTCCGAACCTGAACCTGGAGCTTGGTGAACTCATCCACCAAGAGCAAGTCGATCTTGGTGGCGGCGATTCTCCCTCCTGCGAGCATGCGGCTCGGGCGCACGAGCCGCATGACCAGGTTTCCGACGGCGCCACCTTCATCGCCGCTTTCCAGCGCGAGAACATGGCCGCGGCAAAGCAATTCCTCTTCCCATTGTGAGACGAGTTCGTCGGGCACGACCAATGCCACATTGAGCGGCCGCGGGCTTTGCGCGGCGAGCGCGCGCATCACCATGATCGCCTGAATTGTCTTGCCGAGTCCGACCTCGTCGGCGAGGAGCCAGCGGCACGCGCTGCCGGTGACCATCCTGTGTACGCTGTCGACCTGATGCGGATAGGCGAGCGCCCCGACGCCGAGCGATCCGAGCAGCGCCTGGTCGCGGTCGATACGGCGCGCCTGAGCGTGGAGCCCAAGCAGCAGGCGGTGAAACTCGCTCATCCTCTGGCCTCGACGGTTTCGGCGGCAAACCGTAGGGCCACATAGCGGGTTGCACGCGACACGAAGGGATCGGCGGCAAGGACGTGCACAGCCGCGTCGACGTCATCGCAAGCGGCGGGCGACAGCCAAAGCTGAAGTGCTCCGGCTGCCGCCTCGGGATTGAGTTGGCCCCGCGAGAGCGCCCAGTTCTTGGTCCAACCGGCGAGATCCTCCGCCAGTTCGGCGACGCTAAGATTGCTATAGGATCGGCGGCTTAATTGCCTGCCGCCCTCGGAAGGCACTAGCAGTTTGGCCAGTCCAGGTCGGCGGATCATCCCGAGCGCGTCGGCGGCGGCGCGCTCCCAATCCTCGGCGGGGCTGCCGAAGTCGCAATCATCCTCGTCTATGTCGAGCAGCGCGTCCATTTCATGCAGTTCGATTACGCTTTCGGTGAAGGCGGCATTCAGCGCATCGTCCATAGCGCCATCGGCGGGCGCGGCGTTGACCGACGGCCATTTTGGATCAAGAAGCTTCGCGTGGCGGCGGAACGACCGGGCAAAAATTCCCTGCTCGGCTGCCGTTGCGCCTTCAGGAACTGTTGCAAGCCCCCGCTCACACGCGACTTTCCACAAAGCGTCGTGCGGGTCGAATGTACTCGAACTTGTCGCCTGCTCGGCCAGAAACCAGGAACGGCCGCACAGATTGATGACCAACGGCTCTTCGAACTGGCGGACGATCCGGCTCTTGGCGGCGATCGCCGAGAGCGAGACGCAGCGTCCCCGCGCCCAGGCGGCGCGTGCTCGGGCGATGTCGCCGACACCGCAGCCCTGATCGAACATCCGCCGCGACCCGACATCCTTGCCAAAATGCGCCGTGAAGTCGCCCAGGTCAAAGGTGTTCGACGTGAACAGGTGGATCGGATCGGCAATCCGCCCATCGGCCAGCTTAAGACCAAAAGCAGCGGCGCCGCGGCTGGGCAACTCGATCTCTACGGCGGGCTCGAAGCGATGAGGATGATGGGCAGTTGCTGTGACCAGTTCGGATGCGAAATCTCCGCCGACCAGTCGCGGCATGCCGTCAACCCATTCGACCGAAGCTGCAGGCCGCTCAAGGCTGATCAGAAGTTCAATTGAACGGCCGACCGTAATACGCAGCGAGCCCCTTCCAGTATCGAGGAGTCTGGTGCGAATGCGATCATCGTAGAGCGTCTTGAGCAGGGGCGATGTGCTCGGCACTGTCATCGGCAGACCCGGCAGACGGTCGCGCCCGCGCGCAACGAGGCGCCCGCCGATTTCGATCTCGGCTGTGATGGCGACATTGGTCAACGGCAGTCGACTTTCGACGCGCAATTGCAGGCGTCCTTCGACAAGCGCCTCGAATACGGCGTCTCGCTCGAACAAAATCAGGTCAACCACGGCAGGCTGCTGCATGGGCGAAGCAGCCTCACCGCGAAGCCCCGGCCGCCCCGCAAGACCCGAAACGGCGGAGATCCGCTTCCCCGCGCCCAACCCTTGGGGTTTGGACTCCTCGTCCTGGCCTTCAGCCTTGTAAAGCAGAAAGGGACGGTCAGCTCGAACCACCCCTTGAGGGGCGCCGATAGCGTCGAGTGGGTGCCGGGAGAGAAGCAGCCGGCCTTGCGCGCTGAGCAGCCCTTCGCGGGTTAGGATGGCGCGGTTCTCTGGGTCGGCAAGATTAGCCTCGTAAACTATGTACCCACAGGCGCCGCCAAGCCGCCGCAGCCCATCAAGCTTGGCGCCGCCAGTCTTTGACGCGATCCAGACGAAACCGCTGGCACCGGTGAGCACACCGAAACGCTGCTCTGCCCGCGTACGATCGTCGTTGGGATCGAATAGCAGGTTCTCGTTCCAGTCGATGGTGCGCGCGGCAAGCGATGCAGCGGCGTCGCTGCCGGCCCCGAATATCTCCGCCGCGCCGGGATAGGCAGGATTGTCGTCGGCTGGAACTGCCAGCAGGCCCAGTTCGAAAGGTCCGGCGCTCAGCGCGTTGTCGGGATGCAGTGAACTGCCTACGCCCCACAGGCGCGGTCGCCACCCGGCCGCTCGCGCAGATGCGCGTGCTTCCTCCAGGAGCGCAGGCGACAAGCTTGGCCAAGACGCAAACAACTTAATAGCCGACGTGGCGTAAGATAGCGTCAGCCGGCCGGGTATCTGCTCGCCCGGCGCGTTTGGTTTTGCGGCGCGAATGCGTAACTTCGCTGCATTGGCAGCGAAGAAAGCTTCCGGCTTCGTCGCGATCGCCTCGCGCAGCCGCGTGTAGCTCGCATCGCAAACTTTCCTGTCGCGGTTATCCGTGAGAAGCGCTTCCAGCACGCGGCTGGTGGGCGCTTCCAATCGGAGCCAATCCGTGAGCCGGGCGCCCTCGGCTGCGCTCGCCCAGGCGCGCAAGCTCGCAAAGTTGGTTGCCCGTCCGGGTACCGGCAACGCCGCGACCGGCGCACGGGCCAGCAGACGAGTGACGGATCCCACGAGGTCGACCGGTAGAAGCGCATTGGCAATCGGCCAGGAGATGATCGAAAAGTGAGAGCTGAAAGCGCTGTCCGAGGGATGGGAGATCTTGAAGCGCGTGGCGATCACGTCGAACGCCTGACCGATCTTGGCCCGCTGGGCCATGGTGATAAGCAGACCAAGCGCATCTTCAAGCTTCGCCCAATATTCTGTTCCGACGCCTTCGAATCGAAATCCGATCTCGGCGGCGACAGCGCAGATGAAGAATGGTGCGCGCGCAATCAGTCTGTCGAGGTCCGCGTTAGGTGCGATCGGCTTCAACTGATCGAAAGCGTCAGGCCAAAACGCAGCATCGTCGATCGCTTCGATAAGTGTGAGATGCTTGATGTTTCTTTTGTTCAGAGCGACGACTGATCCCTTTAATCGCCGCTCAAGACCCTCAATTTCTCCTGGTGAAAACATTCCCCGCCCGATACCGCCTATTTGGCTTTCCCCTGCCGGCATGTTTCATGACCGGCGCGCGATTGTCTATCAACATCAAATGGTATCCGTGGAGTTTTCCTAGAAGATGGAAAACACTTTCCTGAATTGGAGAGATCCAATGGCATAGAGACTTAATATTTTTGAGCAAGAGCAGTATTGTTTGCTCAAGATGGCTGACCGTCATCCGCTACAGATCGAAGGATGCCCTGCGCGATGTCGGCAGGGCCCTTGGCCGATCTTCGCGCGGCCGGCCGGCTAGAGGGACCGAAGCCTCGCGGCATCTCTCGACCTGCACGTTGACATCATCAAAGTGACGCTGCGAGATTTTGACAACAAAAGAGGAAGCGGAGGAGAGCCGCGTGTTCTCCAGTCCGAAGCAAGACGGCAGGGCGCTTCTTTGGCGGTCCGCCAGAGGATAGCGTTCCGTTACATCGAGCAGAACGTCGGCCTTGGCCCGAAAAATTTCCATCATGGCTCTTTCACGGTTGGGAAGTTTCCCAGAGAACGGAAATTTCTTGATATCAGTGACTTGAAAAGCGGAGAATGTTGGCTGGGGAACCTGGATTCGAACCAGGACTAACGGAGTCAGAGTCCGTGGGTCTACCGTTAACCTATTCCCCAGCAGGGGCGGGCCGACAGTCGAGCAGGGATGCGCTCGGGTGAAGCCGCGTCCGTCGCCTTTTAGCCGGGGTCCGGAAATAGTCAAGGTCATTTAGCCTTGGCGTCGCGGTGGCCGGCGACGGCTGGCATGCCTACCCTACGCCCGCGCTAAAAGCGCAACTGCCATTCCCGCACGGCGTCGACGCGGCCGCGCCGGCCGATGCGAGCGCGCTTGGTGAATCGGGCCTTGGCTGCTATCCTGTCTTCAACTTGAAAACAAATGCGCCTGCTGCGTCCCTTCCGGGTCGCGCGGCGTTTGAAGGATAGGCAAGTGGAAGATCCCGAAACCGGCGCGATAGCGTCGGAAGCGGGCGCGTCAGCCGACCTTGCATCGCACGGCGAGCCAAGGTTTTCGAACGGCCTCCGGCCTGCGGCGGCAAATCCGCGCGACGGCGGATCGCAAAGGCCCGACGCACCGCCCGACCAGAACAGGGGCAAGAAGCGCCGCA
>JBGTLX010000659.1:0-8953 GCA_041743855.1 Rhizobiaceae bacterium
AACCCTGGGCGGCCTCCGCGAAGCGCGCGATTTCGGCCAGATCGTCGAACCGGTCGAACGAGCGTGCCGGATCGCCGCGAAGCACGACCGTGTTGGCCGTGTCGAGGGCCAGAACCCCGCCTGAAAATCGATGCTTCGTCCACGCTACCGACATAGCTAATCCTAACTGTCAAAACACGTTTGACAAGTTATAATTCGACGCGCAATCTCAAAAACCGCAGCGGGATCGCGCATGCTCTATTTCCTCCAGCAGGTTCTGAACGGGCTGCACTCCGGCGCGCTCTATGCGCTGCTGGCTTTCGGCTATGCGCTGACCAACGGCGTTGTCGGCCGCACCAATCTCGCTCATGGCTCGGTCTTCGCCTTCGCCGGACAGACGCTCATCCTGTTTGCGGTGTTCGGCTGGCAGGTGCTTTGGCTGACCCTGCCCGCAACGCTGGCGCTGGGCGTCGTCGCGGCTTTCGCCTATGCTGTTTTGACGGCGACGGTGCTGTCCCGGAGCGTTTTCCAGCCGCTTGAGGTGCGTTCGCCCAACGCCGTCGTCGTCGCCACGCTCGGCGTCTCGCTGGTGCTGATGGAACTCGGGCGCATGGCTGCCGAGACCCGCGATCTATGGCTGCCGCCGTTGCTGGCCGGCCCGGTCGTCTTCGCGCAGACGTCAGGCTTCAGGGCGACGCTGACCGCCATCCAGCTGATCAATTGCGGCGTCGCCCTGCTGGTTCTCTTGGCCGCGAGCCTGTTCCTGGCCCGCTCTCGATTCGGCCGGTCCTGGCGCGCCGTCTGCGACGACAGGCTGGCGGCGGCGCTGTGCGGCACGGATGTGGCGCTTGTCTTCCATCGCGCGGTGCTCGGCGGCGCGCTGATGGCGGCTTTGGCAGGCGTCCTGGCGGCGCTGCATTTCGGCAATATCAGCTTCGACACCGGCCTGTTCTTCGGCCTAAAGGTGCTGTTTCTGACTGCGGTCGGCGGCTATCGCGAACCGGCTCGCGCGGCGGTCGGGGCAGCCGGCTTCGGCATCGCCGAATCGCTCTGGTCGGGATACTTTCCGATCGAATGGCGCGACGCGTGGATGTTCCTGTTTCTGGTGGCGCTGCTGGTGCTGCGTCCCAAAGCGGACGGCCAGGCCAAGGCGATCTGAAAGCCGGATCAACCGCATTTTGCGGCAAGACCACGCGGTCAAGCCAGCGTGGACCAACCCAGGCGACAAACTGTGCCATCCCGTGTTGACGGCTCCTCACACTCGTCCTACCGATGCGCAACACGTCGCGCCGACAACAGGCGGATGCAGCCTACCGGGAGGAACTACATGGCGCCTTTGCTCGCTGTCGCGCGAACCATCGACCGCATCAACGAGTTCATTGGCAAATGGGTGTCCTGGTGTATCCTGGCGGCCGTTCTGGTCAGCGCCGGCAATGCGGTCATCCGCAAGACGCTCAACATGTCGTCCAACGCCTGGCTGGAGCTGCAATGGTACCTGTTCGGCGCGGCGTTCCTGCTGTCTGCCGCCTACACGCTCAAGCAGAACGAGCACATCCGCATCGATATCGTTTACGGCATGTTCTCTCGCCGCAAGCAGCATTGGATCGACCTCTTCGGTCACGTCTTCTTCCTGATGCCGTTCGTGGTCCTCATGATCGTCTATTTCGTGCCCTATGTGAGCCTGTCCTACCGGATCGGCGAAAGCTCGGCCAGCGCCGGCGGCCTTGTGCTGTGGCCGGCTAAATCGCTGCTTTTGATCGGCTTTTCGATGCTCGGCCTCCAGGGCGTTTCCGAGATCATCAAGAAAATGGCCATCATGCGCGGCGACATGGACGACCCGACGCCCTTCATTTCCGCCCATGAGCAGGCTGAACTGGACGCCAAGGCGCTGGCGGAGGAGATCCGCGCATGATCGAGTTCATCGCCCAGAACATGGCGCCGATCATGTTCGTCTCGCTGTTTGCCTTCCTTATGCTCGGCTATCCGGTCGCCTTTTCGCTGGCCGCCAACGGTCTGCTCTTCTTTTTCATCGGCGTCGAGCTCGCGCCCTATTCCAACAACTCCATCAATCTCGCCTGGCCGCTGCTCTACGCTCTTCCCGAGCGGTTCTGGGGCATCATGTCGAACGAAACCCTGCTCGCCATACCGTTTTTCACCTTCATGGGCATCGTGCTCGAGCGTTCCGGCATGGCAGAAGATTTGCTCGAGACGGTCGGCCAGCTTTTCGGCCCGATTCGCGGCGGTCTCGCCTACGCCGTGATCTTCGTCGGCGCATTGCTCGCCGCGACAACGGGCGTGGTGGCCGCCTCGGTCATCGCCATGGGTCTGATTTCGCTGCCGATCATGCTGCGCTACGGCTATGATCGCCGCGTTTCCACCGGCGTCATCGCGGCGTCGGGAACGCTCGCCCAGATCATTCCGCCATCGCTCGTCCTGATCGTGCTCGCCGACCAACTCGGCCGCTCGGTCGGCGACATGTACACGGCCGCGCTGATTCCCGGCCTTGTGCTGACCAGCCTCTATGTGGGCTACATCCTTCTGATGACCTTCATTCGCCGTGACTCGATGCCTGCCCTGCCGCCCGAGGCGCGGACGCTCGGATCGGGCGTCCTCTCCCTGATCGTCGCGGTCGTCGCGGTGGTCGTGATCGCCTATATAGCTCACATCCTTCTGTCGCCGACCCAAGGGTCGAATGCGGATATTCTGGGCGTGAGCGTCGGCGTGATCGTCATCTATATAGCGGCCATCGCCGACAAATCGCTTGGTTTCGGGCTGATGTCGCGACTGGCGCAGCTGGTCATCATCGTGCTGATCCCGCCGCTGGCGCTGATTTTCCTCGTTTTGGGCACCATCTTCCTCGGCATCGCCACCCCGACTGAAGGCGGTGCGATGGGCGCGGTCGGCGCGCTGTTGATGGCGGCGGCCAAAGGGCGGCTCAGTCTGGACGTCATCCGTCAGGCGCTCGCATCGACCACGAGGTTGTCCGCGTTCGTGATGTTCATTCTGATCGGAGCGCGCGTCTTCTCGCTGACGTTTTACGGCGTCAACGGACACCTTTGGGTCGAACATTTGCTGGTTTCGACGCCGGGAGGCCAGATCGGTTTCCTCATCGTCGTCAACCTTCTCGTCTTCTTCCTGGCCTTCTTCCTCGATTTCTTCGAGCTGGCCTTCATCATCGTGCCGCTTCTGGCGCCCGCCGCCGAGGCGCTGGGCATTGACCTGATCTGGTTCGGCATATTGCTGGCTGTCAACATGCAGACCAGCTTCATGCATCCGCCCTTCGGCTTCGCGCTGTTCTACCTGCGGTCGGTCGCTGCCCGAACGCCCTACCGCGACAAGATGACAGGCAAGACCATCCAGCCGATCACGACAGGGCAGATCTACTGGGGAGCCGTGCCCTTCGTCTGCATCCAGGTGATCATGGTCGGTTTGCTCATCGCTTTTCCGCAGATGGTCATGCACTACAAGGGCGAGACGGTCGATCCGTCGCAGATCGAGATCGTCGTTCCGCCTTTCGGCGGCGATCAACCGGCCTTGGGTCTTCCGAATTTCGGTGCGCCGCCAGCTGACGACGGAACGCCGGCGCCGGCGGCGCCCCCGGCGTTCGATCTGTCGCAGCCGCCGAAGTTCTGAGAGAGCGGCACGCATAAGCAAAAACCCCGGAGCCTGGCCCCGGGGTCTTGTCGTTTGTTCCGTCAGATCGGCAGTCTCAGATTTTGCCGGCCCGCTGCTGGGTCATCATGAAGGTGTCGAATGTGTATTCGGCAACCTGCGCCCACAGATAAGCGTCCTTCTTGAAGGCCTGCTGGCTGTCATAGACCTTCTTGAATGCCGGATTGGCGGCGCCGATTTCCGCGAAAGTCTCCATGGCCGCATCATAGCAAGCCGAGAGAATTTCCTGGCTGAACGGACGCAATTCCGCTCCGCCGGCGACAAGCCGGCGCAGGGCGGCGGGGTTCTTGTGGTCGTAGCTCGCCATCATGTCGCAATTGGCCGCCTCGCAGGCCGATCTGAGGACCGCCTGATAGCTTTTCGGCAACTCGTTCCACTTTTCCAGATTGACCAGGGAATGGAGCGTCGGACCGCCTTCCCAGAAACCGGGATAATAATAATACTTGGCCACCTTATAGAAGCCCAGTTTCTCGTCGTCATACGGCCCAACCCACTCGCAGGCGTCGATCGTGCCCTTTTCGAGCGCCGGGTAAATATCGCCGCCGGCGATGGCCTGCGGCACCACGCCCAGTTTTTCGAGCACCTTGCCGGCGAATCCGCCGAGACGCATCTTCAGCCCGCTGAGGTCGGCGACCGTGTTGATTTCCTTGCGGAACCAGCCGCCCATCTGCACGCCCGTATTGCCTGCAGGCATGCCGTAAAGGTTCTGCGTGGCGAAGAATTCGTTGAGGAGATCGTTGCCGCCGCCGAAATAAAGCCAGGCGTTCATCTGACGGGCGTTCAGGCTGAACGGCACGGCCGTCGCCAGCGCATAGGTCGGGTCCTTGCCCCAGAAATAGTAGCAGGCCGTGTGGCACATCTCGACGGTGCCGGCGGATGTGGCGTCGGCCGCCTGAAGCGCGGGGACCAGTTCGCCGCCCGCAAAGACCTGGATGTTGAAATTCCCGTCCGTCGAATCGCGGACGAAATTCGCCATCGTCTCGGCCGCGCCGAAAATCGTGTCGAGCGACTTCGGGAAAGACGAGGTGCAGCGCCAGGAAATCTTGGGCATGCTTTGTGCGATGGCAGGCGCGGCCAATGTCGTGGCGGCGGCCGCCGCGACGCCGGTTAAGCCGGCTTTCGAAATAAATGAACGTCTATCCATGTAGTCTCCTCCGTGATCGAGAATTTGCGCCCGCCTGCTGGCGCGGGCTATGGCGAGGCCGCACAATACACTGCGATGGGGTCGAGTCCAGCGCGCGCTCTTGCGCCGACGGTCCTATCTGGACCGTAAGACCGGGGGGAAGTCGAACGAATGGCTAATGCTGCGTGTATCCAGCCGGGCAATGCCATGATTGGCTGTGGAAATCCGGGAACGGATCGCCTATTTTGCAGGCGGAGTCCCGTTTGATGCAATGGAAGCCGATGCACCAGCCTCTCGTCGCCGTGTCGACCGATGTCCGCCAGTTCGACAACTATGTCTGGCATGCGGCACCGCGCCAGTATCTCGAGGCCGCGATCGGCGCGGCCGGCGTGTTTCCGTTGCTTGTCCCGTCCTTCGGCGAGCGGCTCGACCTCGATGAGCTTCTGGCCAGGGTGGACGGCGTCATGGTGACGGGCTCGAAATCGAATGTACACCCCTCGCTCTATGGCGGGCAGGCCACCGAGGCGAACGGCCCTTACGATCCCGATCGCGACGCCACCACCCTGCCGCTGATCCGCAAGGCCATCGAATACGGCGTCCCGTTGCTCGCGATCTGCCGTGGCATCCAGGAACTAAACGTGGCGCTTGGCGGCACGCTGGCCGCCGAACTTCAGGAGCGGGAGGGCTCGCTCGACCACCGCGCGCCGGTCAGCGACAATCAGGACGAGCGCTTCGCCATCCGCCAGACCGTGTCGATCTCACCCGGAAGCTGTCTCGCCGGTGTCTTCGGGGCCGGAGACATCGAGATCAATTCGGTGCACCGACAAGGCATCGACCGGCTCGGCGCCAGGCTTCAGGTCGAGGCGGTCGCCGACGACGGCACCGTGGAAGCAGTTTCGGTCAGGGATGCGCGCGCCTTTGCCGTCGGCGTGCAGTGGCATCCGGAATACTGGGCGAACTCCGACGAGAATTCGGGGAAAATTTTTCGCGCATTCGGCGATGCCGCGCGGGCGCATGCGCTCGCCAGGATCGGGGCGCGAGCTGCCGCCGAATGACTGTCAGTCGCTGACGGCAAGCGAAAGAAGCGGCGCGGCCGGAGCGAAGGTTTCGTAGGCGGCTCCGTCGGCCAGCGCGAAGGTGACCAGCGCGTCGGCGCCGTCGCGCGAGAAGGTCACCGTTTCGTCGTCCGACTCGCGCCAGTATCTGACCGTCGCCATTCCCGCCATGACCTCCTCGCAGGAGGGCTCGACCTGCAATTCCGAGAGGCCTTGGGAAAGATAGGCTCCGCGCGCAACGATGCACGACACCGAACCGCCGCCGCGCCTGAGATGATAGGTTTCCCGTTCCGGCGTCTGGGCCGCAATGACCGCCGCTTCCGCCGATGGCAGGCCTGCATCCAGGTTTTCACCCAACAAGCCTGCGCCGGCAAGCAGACCGACCGCAACCAGAGCAATCAGCTTCAACATGGCTATCCCCCGATGCGCGGCCATCGTAACCGCAACCGCAAACATGACGCCACGGATCTTAACGAAGTGTAAATCCGCGAGGAATCGTCAACCTGCTCTGTCGACGACAAGATCGGTCATGGCGTTGCGATATGGACCGAGACAGTGGCGAAATGCGGGCGGCAACGTCGCTGAGTAGAACTCCTCAGGCCGGCATCTTCGGATTGGATGCAGGATGTCCCGGATCCGATTGTTGGAAGAGCTTTCGGACGAGCTGCGCGATTTCTTCGGTTTTATGATTCTCGAGAATCTCCAAAAACTGGACGCCGGCCTTTCGCAACGCTTCCCTTTTGATCGCGTCGCGCGCCGCCGCACTGCCCTGATGATGGCCGCCGCCCTGGTATTCGATTGCAGCGATCGGATCGCCGTAGGGGCCCATGATCAGGACATCGACCCGCTTGCTGTTGACTGACGCGAACGCTTTCTCGCTGTCCGATCCAATGATCTCTCCGAGGCTGGTTTGCGAAAGGACGCGGCAGCCATTCCGTTGAGCCTGGATTTCAGACTCTACGATCCTGAACACTTTGTATTCGGATTTGCTCATGACCTTCTTTTTGTAGAAGGTGGCAGCCATGACGTGACGAAGTTGGTTGGCGGAATCGCCCAACGATGCCGTGCTCGGGACGACGGCAACCAGCCTGCGCTTGTATCCAAACCGGAAGCGAGAACCTGACGGCTTCGGGTAAGTAACGAACACGAACAAGCCAATAATGGCCACCGCCGCCAATGCGCCGAGAACCAGGACGTCCACCAGGAAGTACCCCTCATCCACCCGCACGATCATAGCTGCGAGGATAGCCAGGGGGCGTTATCTTTAGCTTTTTAAATTCCGTTTAATTGGATCGATTACGAACCCAAGAACCTCCCAATTTACCGGCCCTTTGACTCCACATGCGCGGTTTCGGGCACCGCCGTCAGCGGCTTTCCCGACGAGAACCACGCCAGGAGATTGTCGACGAGGAGATCGGCCATGGCGTTGCGCGTGTGCACCGACGCCGAGCCGACATGCGGCAGCAGCGTCGCGTTCGGCGCGTCGAGGAGCGCCTGCGGCACGCGCGGCTCATCGGAAAACACGTCGAGCCCGGCGGCCAGGATAGTCCCGTTGGCGAGTGCCGTCGCGAGCGCGGTTTCATCGACTGTCGAGCCGCGGCCGATATTGATGAAGATGCCATCCGGTCCCAGCGCCTTGAACACCGCAGCATCGACAATCTTTTCCGTCGCCTTGCCGCCCGGCGCGACGGAAATCAGCGTATCTACCGAAAGCGCCAGCCCCGCCAGTGTCGGGTGGTATTCATAGTCGAGACCCTCGACCTGCCGGCGATTGTGGTAGGCGACCGTCAGCCCAAACGCCTCCAGACGCCGGGCGATCGCGAGCCCGATGCGACCCATGCCGAAAATGCCTGCCTTACGGCCGCGCAGCGTCGCCTTGGTCAGCGGATAGGGACCTTCCGCAACCCACCGCCCTTGGCGGAGATAGGCCTCCGCGCGAGACAGTTCGCGCACCGTGTTGATGAGAAGCCCGATTGCGGTGTCGGCGACCTCCTCGGTCAGCACGTCGGGCGTGTTCGTCACCATGATCTGGTGCGCGCCGGCATGCTTCGCGTCGACCCCGTCATAGCCGACACCGAAATTCGCAATAATTTCAAGCTTCGGCAGCGCGTCCATCAAGGCGGCGCTGATGCTGCCCGACACGGCGATGCCCCTGACGCTTGCAGCCAGTTCTTCGGTGATCAGCGCCGGGTCGGCCTTCGCAATGCGGGCCAGGCGGAAAGCGCCGCCGATCCGTTCGGCGGCATGGTCCATCAGCGCGCCGGGCACGAGGATCGTGACGGCTTTGGTTTCGGAATTGTCGTTCATTAGGGGTCAGAACCTGTTAATCTGGTCGAAATGGTGTGAGGTCATCTGTTCGGATGCGAGGAGCGGAGGTGCAGGAAATGTCTACCATTCTCAAACCTTCGCGAAACCGGAGCGCCGCGCGTTTCTTGAACGCGCAAAGGACGCTCCGGCATTTTTGAGTGGCGCATGTTTCTTTCGTTCGGAAGATCCGAACGGAACATGCGCTGCAGCAGGGCAGATGGACCACATCCAGCGGACGCCGAAACGGCTGCAATCTGCCATGTCGAACCGCTCGGCCGGGGGAACCACCCCGACCTTCGCGTCTCTCCTCGCGTCTTCTTGCCGTTTCCGGCGCCATTTCGATCATATTAACAGGTCCTGACCCCTACGCTCCACTGGCTTTCCGGTCGATTGCCGGACATGCAGTTCCGGCTTTATGAGATCCTGTGACGACCTGACCGACTGGCCGTTCAACCTGTCGAGCAGCGCTTTCGCGGCGCGGCGGCCGACCTCGCGCTGGCCGTTCCAGACGGTGGTCAGAGCCGGCATGGCGATAGCGGCTTCCTCGAGATCGTCATAGCCAGTCACTGAAATGTCGACGCCCGCCACCAGCCCGGCGCGGGCCAGGCCGCTCATCAATCCGATCGCCACGAGATCGTTCCAGCAGCAGGCGGCGGTCGGCCGGTCCTCCAGCGCCAAAAATTGCGGGGCGGCATCGAAGCCGGCCTGCTTGGTGCGTGGACCGGGAATGCGCCAGGATGGTTTTACCGCCAGTCCCGCTTTTTGCATCGCGGCGAGATAACCCTGATAGCGGTCGCGCCCCGTCGACGTCTGGTCG
>JBGTLX010000660.1:0-5320 GCA_041743855.1 Rhizobiaceae bacterium
CGCCGCCGATCTGTTGCAGATGTTCCTGGCCGAGCGCCACGACTGCCAGCGCCTGCGCCTCGAAATCGTTGAGGACGACGATATCCTTCAGGCCGAGCGTCTTAAACATCACTTTCGGCCGCACCACCCAGGGACAATTGGTCAGCGCGATTTCGTCGCCGTCGACCGGACCGGCGACCGCCAGCACCGCCGAGCGCGGCCTGACGCCCGAGCGATCGAGAATGGCGGCCCGGATCGCGTCGTCGATGGTGAAAAAATTGGCGGTCTGCACGATTTGCGGTTCGGTCGGCGCGGAAGCCGCATCCATCAACAGTGCGAAGCGCGCATTGGTGCCGCCGATGTCGCCGATGAGAATCGGAAAGTCGAGCGCCGCCTCATGTTCCGGTATTCCCATTCCCCTGACCGTCTCCCGCCCCGTCCGCCACTCCATGCGGCATCGGGGGCGGCGGATCAACGGGGAAAATCAATTGTCGGGACGAGGCCTCGGCAACGGAACGCCGAATTCCGGCGTCGGGAAGAAAGCGCTTGCCGCTGCCGGCAGTCCGGCGGGGTCGGCCAGGATGTCGTTTACATCCAGTTCCCGTTCCGGCGCGGTCGCGACCGCAATGGGAGCGCCCTGGCCGCGATAGGTGACGGCCGCCTCCGATACGGGCGAGGGCGCCTCGAGAACGGCGCGGCAGGCCTTCGGCAAGCTCGACATCGTCATCAGGTCGCGGGCCTTGGGCGCGTCGGGGTTCTTGTTGGGGCGCCACGGCTCTTCCGTGAACCACCAGGCCAGCGACTTGTCGCAACCGTCGCCCTTAGCCGTCGCGGCCTGCCCCTTGCAGCCGGTCGAGCCCGGCTGACAGCCGATGCGGATGTGGAAATGATAGTCATGACCCCAGAACGGCCGGACCTTTCGCAGCCATCCACGGTCGCCGGTGACAGCGTCGCAGAGTTTCTTCTTGATGCCGGGATGGACGAGGATGCGCTCGACTTCGGGATAGCTCGCGGCGCGCTTGAGCAGCCTCGCGTGAGCCGGCGTCCAGACCTTCTCGTTGACGGTCAGGCCCTTGTTCTTGATCATGGACACGGCGCTCATATTCTCGCGCTCGGTCGGCGAAAGCTTTCGGTCGGGCATCGGCGTCAGCCAGATGTCGGCGTCGAGCCCGATCTGGTGCGAGGCGTGGCCGGTCAGCATGGGACCGCCGCGCGGCTGCGAGATATCGCCTAGAAGCAGTCCTGGCCAGCCATCGGCGGTTGCGGACCGCGACAGCTTTTCGACCAGCGCGATCATCGTCGGATGGCCCCAGCGGCGGTTGCGCGACAGCCGCATCGCCTGCCATGTCGGCCCGTCGGTGGCGATGGCCAGACCGCCGGAAAAACAGCCTTTCGAATAAAAACCGTAGGATTTGGCCGGGACGGCCGCCGGCAGACGCTGTGCGCCGAACAGGTTTTTTGCGAGCTGCTCCGCCGCCGCCGGCTCAGGGGCGACGCCCGACAAGGCAAACGCGGCAATCGCCGCCGCCGCCAGCCGGGTCGCATGGTGCAAGAAGCTTTTCATGGCCTGTCCATATCTCTCCGCTACGACCTTGGGCGGCGCTGGTTACCGAAACGTAAAATGCGAGCCGATTTCAAGCCGGAGGACCTAATCTCACTCTAGCGATCGGACTGCGCGCATCGGCTTCGCCCTCGCCATCCCAGTTGCCGGCCGCCCACATCGCGTCGAATGCGGTGCGATAGCCCGGGTAGCGGAAACGATACCCCACCTGTTTGATCGCGGCGTTGGCGACGCGCTTGTTCTCGCCATAGAAGGACCGCGCCATGGGCGAAAGTTGGGCGGTCTCGACCGGAATTTCGGGCGGCGGCGCGATTCCCATCAATTTGGCGGCATAGGCGACCACATCCTGCGGCGGCGCCGGCAGATCGTCGGTGACGTTAAAGACACCGCCCTCCCTGTGCTGGGCCAGATGCCAGAGCGCGCCGGCGATATCCGCGGCGTGAATCCGGTTGAACACCTGGCCCTGCTTGACCAGCCGTTTCGCGGTTCCGTTGGCCAGATTGACGAAGGCGTTGCGGCCGGGCCCGTAAATGCCGGACAGGCGCAGTATGGCGACCGGCAGGCCGGTTTCGCGGCCGAGCGACAGCCACGCCTGCTCCGCCTTGACCCGCATTGTCGAGCGCCGCGACAAAGGACGGCATTCGCTCGCCTCGTCGACCCAGCCGCCACCATGATCGCCATAGACGCCGACGGTCGACAGATAGCCGACCCAGGCCAGTTCGGGCATTTGCGCCCGGATAAAATTTTGGGCGGCGTTCAGAACCGGATCGCCGGCCTCATCGGGAGCGATGGAGACGACCAGATGGGTGGTGTGGCGCAGCGCCTCGGCAATGACCGGCGTCAGCTCGCCCTCGAAGCGCAGAGGCTCGATGCCGGCGTCGCGCAGTGCGTCGAATTTTTCAGCCGAGCGGGTCGTGCCGGAAATGCTTGTGTCCGCCTCCGGCCTTGCCCTGGCGAACACTTTGCCGGAATAGCCGGCCCCGAAAATGAAGATTTTCATGAAAACGCCCTGTGGGCGGCGAGGCGCCGATCCATCCTACGCAAACTCCGCCGATTTCCGAGCCGTTTGCCATTCGCGGGCAACTTCGGGGTCCGCCTCGCTCTGCATCCGCGCGATGTTTTCAAAGGCGGCCGAATCGATCAACCGGGAAAGCGCCCAGACTGCCGCGCCGCGCACCAGGGGCGATGCGTCGGCAAGCAGCTTTTCGCAGGGCGCAATCAGGTCGCGGTCGCCGGAATTGCCTGCCGCGATCAGCACGTTGCGGACAAATCGGTCGCGGCCGATCCTTTTCACCGGGGAACCCGAGAAGAGAATCCGGAACGCCGCATCGTCGAGCATCAGCAACCCGGCCAATGCCGGCTCGCGCAAATCGTCGCGCGCGGCGAGTTTTATTTCCGATGCCGCGCTGGCGAATTTGTTCCACGGGCAGGCGGCGAGGCAATCGTCGCAGCCATAGATGCGGTTGCCGATTTTCTCCCGGAATTCCGGCGGGATCGGTCCCTTGTTCTCGATGGTGAGGTAGGAGATGCAGCGCCGCGCGTCGAGCCGGTAGGGTGCCGGAAACGCATCGGTCGGGCAGGCGTCGAGGCAGGCGCGACACGAGCCGCAGAGGTCTTCCTGGGATTCGTCGGGCGCAAGCTCGGCGGTCAGAAAAATCGTGCCGAGGAACAGCCACGATCCGAAATCGCGGCTGACCAGATTGGTGTGCTTGCCCTGCCAGCCGATGCCGGCGGCCTCCGCCAGCGGCTTTTCCATGACGGGTGCTGTATCGACGAACACTTTTACGTCGCCGCCGGTTTTCGCGACGATGCGGCCCGCAATGTCCTTCAGCCGGCCCTTCATCACCTCGTGATAGTCGCGGTTCTGCGCATAGACCGAAATCGCGCCTTGCGACCGCTTTTGCAGCACGGTGCGCGGGTCACGGTCCGGCCCGTAATTCATCGCCAGCACCACGATTGAGCGCACGTCGGGCCACAGCGTCCTGGGGTCGCCGCGTCGCGCCAGCGTTTCGGAAATCCACGCCATCGAGCCATGAAAGCCGTCGGCGACGAATTTTTCCAGCCGGCCGGCGGCAAGCGGGATCGCATCCGGGGCGGCGACGGCTACGGCGTCGAAGCCGGCGCGTCTTGCCTCCCGCTCGATCATCTCCCGGAGATTGCCGCTCCGGCCCATAAGCTCAGAAATCGAGGTCCGCATAGTGGGAAACCGGCGACAGGCCGCGCACCCGATCGGACAGCAGCGGCCGGAAGGAGGGCCGCGACTTGACCCGTGTGTACCAGTCGCGGGCGGCATCGTGTTCGCGCCATTCGACCTCGCCCAGATAGTCGAGCACCGAGAGCGTCGAGGCGGCGGCCAGATCGGCATAGGTGATGCGCGGCCCGGCGAGCCAGGGCCGCGTGCCGGCAAGCCAGTTGGTGTATTTCATGTGCTGGCGGATGTTGGCGCGCGCCGCGCGGATCGCGCCCGAATCGGGCGAGCCGCCGCCCAGCGCTTCCGGCATCAGCGGCTTCAGCACGCGCTCGCGCACCAGATGCCGCGTCACCTCGCTCTCGGTTTTGACCAGATACCAGTCGGCGAGGCGGCGGATTTCGGCGCGGTCCATCGGGTCTTCGGCCAGCAGCCGTCGCTCCCGCTTGAGCACGCCACGCGTTTCATCGAGATATTCGGCGATCACATGCGCGCCGATGATCGGTACGTCGCCCTCGGCCAGCAGGACCGGCAGCGTTCCCGCCGCGTTCAGCGCCAAAAATTCCTTGCGCCGCGTCCACGGCTTTTCCTCGATCAGCGCCAGTTCCTCGCCATATTCGCCGAACGCCAGGCGGACGAAGCGGCAAGCGGCGAACATCGGATGATGAAAAAGCGTCAGCATGATCCCGCGATTTTAAATGGCGTCTGGCCATTCGGGGGCCGCGCCGGTAAGTCTTGGCCGCTTTTAACTACCGGCCGCTAAGGCGCACGACCTATAGGGTGAGTTCCGCGCCATGACAAGCAAGCGGCCGCCTTTCGAATACCGGGGCTTTGATGGAAAACCAGACGATCGTCGAAGCCCTTCTGCTCGGGCTGCTGGAAGGCCTGACCGAATTCATTCCGGTATCCTCGACCGGGCACATCCTTTTGGCCGGTCATTTTCTCGGCTTCGAATCGACCGGCAAAGCCTTTGAGATATTGATTCAGCTCGGCGCAATCCTGGCGATCCTCACCGTCTATTTCGGCCGGCTGCGGAAAATCCTCACCGATCTGCCGCGCGACGCCAACACTCGGCGCTTCGTGCTCGGCATCCTCATCGGCTTCCTGCCGGCGGCAATTCTGGGCGTCATCGGGCACGGCTTCATCAAGACCGTGCTGTTCGAGACGCCGATGCTGATCTGCGTCATGCTCATCCTCGGCGGCTTCGTCCTGCTCTGGATCGACCGGCTCGACCTTAGGCCGAAATACCACGATGTCATGGAGTTCCCGCTGTCGCTCTGCCTGAAGATCGGACTGTTCCAGTGTCTGGCGCTGATCCCCGGCACGTCGCGCTCCGGCGCAACAATCGTCGGCTCGCTGCTGATGGGCACGGACAAGCGCTCGGCAGCCGAATTTTCTTTCTTCCTCGCCATGCCGACCATGGCGGGCGCATTTGCCTATGATCTCTACAAAAACCGCGATGTGCTGTCGGCCGCCGATTTGCCGATCATCACGGTCGGTTTCCTAGCCGCCTTTGTCATGGCGGTCATCGTCGTCCGCTATCTGCTCGATTATGTGTCGCGCCACGGATTTGCGCTGTTTGCCTGGTGGCG
>JBGTLX010000661.1:0-1519 GCA_041743855.1 Rhizobiaceae bacterium
ACCATCCAGCAGGGCTATCTCGAAAACTCCAACGTCGATCCGGTCAAGGAAATCACCGAGCTGATCTCGGCCCAGCGCGCCTACGAGATGAACTCCAAGGTCATCCAGGCGGCCGACGAGATGGCCGCGGTCGTCTCCAAGAACATCAGGTGACGATGATGGCGCGCAGCATTTGGTCCGGTCTCGCAACGGCGGCCGCATGTCTCGCGGCGGCACTGCCGGCGCTTGGCCAGGACATCGTGCTGATCCCCAACCGCGTCATCTATCCGGGCGAGACGGTCGATCTGTCGGCGCTAAGGCAAGTCACGCTGAAACCCGGCAAGATCATCCCGGACGCCGTGGCCATTGCGGCCGACGAACTCGACGGCAAGATCGCCCGCCGCACCCTGCTGCCCGGCCGCTACATCCCGCAAAGCGCGCTGCGCGAGGCGTATCTGGTCGAACAGGGCGCGGCGGTGCAGGTCACCTTCGTCGCCGGCGCGCTGTTCATCTCTGCCACCGCCGTGACCCTCCAGCCGGGCGCGGCCGGCGATCTCGTCAAGGTGCGCAATCTCGACAGCGGCAAGGTGTTTTCCGGAACGGTCATGGCCGACGGCTCGATCAGGATCGGCGCGACATGATTCGCGCTCTCGCTTTTCTCGCGGCGATGTCGCTGGCCATGGTTCCGGCGATCGGCGCCGATCTCAATGCAGGCCATGCCGGCGCCGGCAACACTTTCGCCGACGAGGAATTCAAGGAACTCGTCATTGCCAACACCGGCGCGCCGCAAGGTCCGCTCGCCCCTTCCCACAGGCCGGGCATGGCGACCTCACGCATCAAGGACATCGCGCAATTGCAGAGCGCGCGCGACAACCAGCTTGTCGGCTACGGTCTGGTTATCGGCCTGCAGGGGTCCGGCGACAGCCTGCGCAACTCGCCCTTCACCGAACAGTCGATCCGCGCCATGCTGGAAAATCTCGGCATCGCCACCGAAGGCGGACAGGCGCGCGCCAAGAATGTCGCCGCCGTCATCGTCACCGCCAATTTGCCGCCCTTCGTCCAGTCCGGCGCGCGCATCGATGTGGCCGTCTCCTCGCTCGGCGACGCGGCGTCGCTGGCCGGCGGCACGCTGATCATGACACCGCTGAAAGCCGCCGACGGCGAAATCTACGCGGTCGCGCAAGGCTCCGTCTTCATCTCGGGTTTCACCGCCGAAGGCGAGGCCGAGCAGTTGACGCAGGGCGTGCCGACCGCGGGCCGTGTCCCCAACGGAGCGATCATCGAGCGGCAGGTGCAGGCGCAGTTCGGCGACCTGTCCAGCCTGGTGCTGCAATTGCGCAATCCGGATTTCTCGACCGCGGTGCGCGTCGCCGACGCCATCAACGGCTATGCCCAGGGACGTTTTGGCAAGCGCGTCGCGCAGGAACAGGATTCGCGCACCGTCATCATCCAGAGGCCGCAGGGCATCACCACCGCGCGCTTCTACGCCGAACTCGAAAACCTGCTCGTCGAATCCGATTCGCCGGCCCGCGTCGTCGTC
>JBGTLX010000662.1:0-1791 GCA_041743855.1 Rhizobiaceae bacterium
CGAGGAGCGGAGCAAAGGGATCGGGACTGAGTCCGATCAATTCGTAATAGACGGGACCGGCCGAGGAAAAGAGCGTTGCGAGCAGCGCTCCGCCGAACAGCCAGGCGATCATGATCGAAATCAGGAACTGCTGCCGGGTCACATCGAAGGTCGGCCGGAAGGCCATATAGACCCAGGCTCCGAACAGCACGACGATCCACAATATATAGACGATGTTGATCAGGAAGGTGATAGGGGCGTGCCCAAGCACCGGCTGCAGCCACTGCCATGGATCGATCCCTCCGTGCAGCTGCCGGTCGAGGCGCATCAGCGTCTCATCCCAGTCGAAGGGATGTATGGCGGGGATGTTCATCTTGATTTCGAGCATCGCCTTGCAAGAGAGCAGCACCGCCACGATTACCGGAAGGGCGTTCACCAGGCGGCTTGGGGCAAAGAGAAACGATTTCAAGTCGTCGACCAGAGCGAGAGCCGGACTTGCAGGCTTCTCGTGAAAAAACATCTGGAGAAAGCGCAAGAGGACGATCGCGATGAGAGCGATGGGGAAGGTCGTGGTCAGCATGGGTTTGATAAGCTGCAGCATGCCCACTCTTTGGGGCTCATCGAGCGTCGCGAGGGTCAGTTCGACCGGGATCACCGCGAGAAGCGGAAAGGCGAGCACCAGCCAGTGGGCCGCAAAGCTCTGGCGCAACAGGCGAGCCCAGCCGGCCACCCGCCGCCGCGGAAGCGTTATGGCGGTGTCGGCTGTGGCGTCGGTCATCGGCGGGCTCCTGGGCGCGGATTCAGGAGCACCATGGGGTGGGAAGCTTAAGCAGGGGTGAAACGGGGGGCCGAAAATTGAACGGAAGCGGGAGGCCCTTCGACAGGCTCAAGGCGCGAGGCTGGGGCACCGCCGACGCAGAGGAGCGGGTTACGCCTGATGGCTAACCCGTCCTACGATTCCAGGTTCCTACATGAACAGCGGCTCGGTCTCGAGGCCCTGATAGAGGTCAGCTACATATTCGCCGTAGCCGTTATACACGAGCGTTGGAATCTTATCGCTGGTGCCGAGCACCTTTTCCTCCGCCTGGCTCCAGCGCGGATGTGGCACCTCAGGGTTAACATTGGCCCAGAAGCCGTATTCGCTGGCCTGGATCTGCTCCCAGAAGCCGATCGGGCGTTCGCGGGTGAAGCTGATGCGCACGATCGATTTCAGCGACTTGAAGCCGTATTTCCATGGTAGATGCAGCCGGAGTGGCGCGCCCATCGGCTTCGGCACCGGTTCGCCATAGGCGCCGGTCACCATGAAGGCGAGGTCGTTGGCGGCCTCCGCCATGGTGACGCCCTCCACATAGGGCCACGGCAGATCGTTGAAGCCGAACAGACCGGGGCGCTGGCCGGACGCCATATCGGGGTCGAGGAAGGTCTCCATGCGCACGAATTTGGCGGCCGAAAGCGGCTTGGCGATGTCGAGCAGCCGGTGCAACGGGAAGCCGGTCCACGGCACCACCATCGACCAGGCCTCGACGCAGCGGTGGCGGTAGATGCGCTCCTCGAGCGTCACCTGGGCGAGGAGGTCGTCGATGGCGATGGTGAAGGGCTTTTCGACCTCGCCATCGATGGCGATCTCCCAGGGGCGCAGCCTCAGGGCCTCGGCTGCCGCGGAGATGCGCGTCGAGGTGCCGAACTCGTAGAAATTGTTGAACTCGATGTTGTAGCTCTTCGCCGTCACCGGGCGGCCGGCGTCGGCGAATTGGCTATTGAGGGCGGCGGGGTAGAGTTTGGCGGAAGGGTCGCCCCCGCCTTGAGCGTGAG
>JBGTLX010000663.1:0-2059 GCA_041743855.1 Rhizobiaceae bacterium
CGCCCTCGCCGATGCACAGGCCCGGCGCCATGCCCAGCCCACCGACCAGGCCGGCCGCCTCGTCGGTGAGGATGTCGCCGAACATGTTGGTGGTGACGACGACATCGAAGCTCCAAGGATCGCGGATCAGCCGCATCGCCATCGTATCGACGATCACCTCGTCGACGACGACATCCGGGAATTCCTTGGCGACGCGGTAGCATTCCTCAACGAACATGCCACAGCCGAGCTTGAACACCGTGTTCTTGTGGACCACGGTCAGCCGCTTCTTGCGCTGCCGGGCGATCTCTAAGGCCGCACGCGCCACACGCGAGGAGCCGGCGCGGGTGATGACGCGCACCGAAATCGTCACGTCCTCGGTCGGGCGGAATTCGCCGGAGCCGGCGACGACGTTGCGGTCGGGTTGGAAACCTTCATTGTTCTCGCGCACGATCACCAGGTCGATGCCGTCATGGATCGCGCCGAGGCCGGGATAGGAGCGAGTCGGGCGGACATTGGCGAACAGCCCAAAACCCTTGCGCATGATCGGATGCGGGTTGATGGCGCCGGGAACCTTCGGATAGGCCATATGGCCGATCGGGCCGAGGATGAAGCCGTCCATCTTGGCCAGCGTCTCCATCGTCCCTTCCGGGAATGTCGAGCCGTGCGTGTCGAGCGCGGTGCGGCCGATCGGCATCGGGCGCCAGTCGATCCAGAGGCCTGTGCGGGCGGCTGCGGCGCGGGTGACCTCGACCGCGGCGGGCACGATTTCGAGCCCGATATCGTCGCCGTCGAGGATGCCGATGGTGAGATGGTTCTGCATGGAAACGATCCTTTCAGATGCGGGCTCAGTCGCGAGCGGCGCCGGCGCGGGAAATCTCGGCGACATCGGAGGTTGTCTCAAGCGACCAGCCTTTGGCGACCAACTCCGACGTGAGTTTTTCGCCAATGACCGGGTTCGACTGGTTGACGAATTTCGTTGTGATCGCCTCGTTGGACAGCGGCCGTTCCAGGCTGCCGATGGCGTGTGGAACGTGGAGCTCGATTCGCTCGCCGTCGTGCAAAGTCACGGCGATGTGGACCGCGTCCTCGTGGACGGATGTATCGCTTGTGGCCTTGACCTTGTCGCGCAGCGCCATGATGGCGGGATCGCGCACGGCTTCGTCGGTGAAGGCGGTCGGCGAGCCGTCGCCGCGCCGCAGCGCCGTGGCGGCGGCGTGGAAAACACTGAACTTGCCCTCGAGACCGGTTTTAGGCGCGGTCTTGCCGGTGAGTTCGAGCACCAGCGGATGCGAGCGCAACTCGACCGAGGCAATCGAGCCGACCTTGTCGCCGAGCCGTTCGCGCAGCTGCTGGCAGCCGTCGATGGCGGGATGGATAACGATGCCGCAGGCATAGGGCTTGTAGGTGTTGAGCCCGGCTTCCCAGTGGTCGCCCAACCCATCCATGATCTCGGAATAATCCTGCTTGGTCGACAGCACGTTGGCGAAGCCGCGCGGGGCCTCGATGGCCTGCTCCGAACTGTCGAAATTGGCCTTGGCGAGGAAGGCCGCCATCGCCCCGTTCTGCGCGGCGCGTCCGGGGTGGAAGCTCTTGCACATCGTGCCGAACATCTCGCGCAGGCCCGACGATTGGGTCGCGGCGATGCCGAAGGCCCAGACCATCTGCTGGTGGTTCAGGCCGAGCAGCTTGCCCGTCGCGGCGGCGGCGCCGAAGACGCCGGCGGTCCCGGTGATGTGCCAGCCGCGGTCGTAGTGGTCCGGATAGACGGAGTTACCGATCCGGCACTCGACCTCGATGCCGGCGATCAGCGCGGTCAGGAAATCGCGTCCGCTGACCGCGCGGGTCTCAGAAACGGCGAGGATCGCCGAGGCGACCGGACCGGCCGGATGGATGATGGTTTTCAGATGGGTGTCGTCGTAGTCGAGCACATGCGAGGAGATGCCGTTGATCAGCGCGGCGTGGAGTTCGTCGAGGCGCACGGTGCGGCCGATCACCTGGGCGCGCTCGGGGCCGGAGAACATGCGCACCGCGTCGAGCGCCCGGTCGACGGTCTCGTGACTTGCGCCGCCGACCGCGC
>JBGTLX010000664.1:0-3942 GCA_041743855.1 Rhizobiaceae bacterium
TGCCGTAGATTCCGCGCACCGGCTCGGGGCTGGTCGCATAGCGGCCGAATGCGCGCTCCAGCGCGTCGGAGATTTCGCCCAGGGTCGCGCGGGCGCGGGCGGCATTGACGGCAAGGGCTAATAAATTTCCGTTCAAACCCCGTTCGTCCTGAGCTTGTCGAAGGACTGTTCCTTCTTTTTTCTCGGTTGAAGTGGAGGGCAGTGCTTCGACAGGCTCAGCACGAACGGACTTTTTTGCGGCTTCCGTCAGAACATCCAGCGCCGCCCTCACCGCCGCCTCATCCCGCCCCGCGCGCACTTGCTCCAACCGCGCAATCTGGCCCGCGCGAACCTTGGCGTTGTCGACCTCGAGGAAGGCATGCTCCCCCTCCTCCTCCAGCCGGTAGCGGTTGACCCCGACGATCACCGTTTCGCCCACATCCACCTTGGCCTGTCGCGCCGCCGCCGCTTCCTCGATGCGATGTTTGGGCAGGCCCTCGGCGACCGCCTTGGTCATGCCGCCATGCGCCTCGACCTCCTCAATCAGCGCCCACGCTTTCTCCTCCAGCTCGCGGGTCAGCGCCTCGACATACCAGCTTCCGCCGAGCGGGTCGGCGACCGCGGTCACGCCGCTTTCCTCCGCGAGGATGAGCTGCGTGTTGCGGGCGATGCGCGCCGAGAAATCGGTCGGCAGCGCGATCGCTTCGTCGAAGCTGTTGGTGTGCAGCGACTGGGTCCCGCCGAGCACCGCGGCGAGCGCCTCGATCGTCGTGCGGACGATATTGTTATACGGGTCCT
Source organism: Rhizobiaceae bacterium (assembly GCA_041743855.1). Lineage (GTDB taxonomy): Bacteria > Pseudomonadota > Alphaproteobacteria > Rhizobiales > Rhizobiaceae > JBGTLX01. The sequence goes on from JBGTLX010000664.1 coordinate 778, forward strand.
GCTCGGTCAGCGACACGCCTGATGTCTGGCAGTGCGTCCGCAGCAGCTTCGACTTTTCCGCCTTTGCGCCCAGGTCGGTCATGATCCGTGCCCACAACGTGCGCGCCGCGCGCAGCTTGGCGACCTCCATGAACAGGTTCATACCGATGCCGAAGAAGAACGAGAGGCGCGGCGCGAAGGCGTCGATCGCCAGGCCCTTGGCGGCCGCGGCGCGGACATATTCCATGCCGTCGGCGAGCGTGTAGGCAAGCTCCTGCACCGCGGTCGCGCCGGCCTCGTGCATGTGATAGCCGCTGATCGAGATCGAGTTGAATTTGGGCATTTCGGCCGCGCAATATTCAATCACGTCGGCGACGATCCGCATCGACGGCTCGGGCGGATAGATGTAGGTGTTGCGGACCGCGAATTCTTTCAGAATGTCGTTCTGGATGGTGCCGGTGAGCTGGTCGCTCGCTACACCCTGTTCCTCCCCCGCGACGATGTAAAAGGCCATGATCGGCAGCACCGCGCCGTTCATCGTCATGCTCACCGACATCTCGTCCAGCGGAATGCCGTCGAACAGCAATTTCATGTCCTCGACGCTGTCGATCGCGACGCCGGCCATGCCGACATCGCCCGCGACCCGCGGGGTGTCGCTGTCGTAGCCGCGGTGGGTGGCGAGGTCGAAGGCGACGCTCAGACCTTTCTGGCCCGCCGCCAGGTTGCGCCGGTAGAATGCGTTGGATTCCTCGGCGGTCGAGAAGCCGGCATATTGCCGGATCGTCCACGGCCGCCCGGCGTGCATCGTCGCATAAGGCCCGCGGGTGTAGGGCGGCAGGCCGGGGAAACCGGAGTCGATGTCGGCGACGTCGTCGGGGCCATAGACGGTCGCGAGGCTGATGCCCTCAAGCGTCTCGCGTTTGAGGTCGCGGCCCTTCGACTCCTTGTCGGCAAGAGATTGCCAGTCCGATTTCGAAGGCGTGTTGGTCATCGTCTCTGCCCTAGCGCCTTCGGTGCATCCTCCCAAGCCTTCGGCGAAGCCAAAATGATTCACGCGAAGGCGCGAAGGCTTCCTACTCCTTCGCGCGTTCGCGCCTTCGCGTGAGATTTTTTACTGAGCCTGCGGCGTCTCCATGATCTCGGTCAGCACGCCGCCCATGTCCTTGGGGTGGACGAAGAACACCAATGTCCCGTGCGCGCCGATGCGCGGCTCGCCCAGTACGCGCGCGCCTCTGGCTTCGAACTCGGCCTTGGCGGCGTGGATGTCGGGCACCTCGAAGCAGACATGATGCTGCCCGCCGAGCGGGTTCTTGGCGAGAAATTTGGCAATCGGCGAGTCCGGCCCGAGCGGCTCGATCAGCTCGATCTGGCTATTCGGCGCATCGACGAAGCACACCCGCACGCCCTGCGCTGGCAGGTCGAATGCGGGGCCATGCGGCTCCGCGCCGAACATGCGCCTGTACAGTGCGAGGCTGTCGTCGATCGACGGGGTTGCCACTCCAATGTGGTTGAGTCGGCCGAGTTTCATGCGCCTTCTCCGTCATGCTGAACTTGTTTCAGCATCCATTCCTCCGCATGCACGGCGGCTGTGAAGCAGCCCTGCGTCTATATTCTCGCCAGCCGGAAATATGGAACGCTGTACATCGGCGTCACATCGGACCTGATCGCCCGGCTCTACCAGCACCGGAGCGGGGAGGTGAAGGGGTTTACGACCAGATATCGCGTTCACAAGCTCGTCCGCTTCGAGCAACTCGAAACGATGACCGAGGCGATTGTGCGCGAGAAACAGCTCAAGCGCTGGCACCGGCAATGGAAGATCAATTTAATCGAAAGCGAGAATCCCGACTGGCATGATCTTGCGCCCGCACTTGGCCTTCCGCCGCTCCCACGGCAGTGAGCCGTCATGCTGAACTAGTTTCAGCATCCACGGTCGAGCGGCAGTGCGGGTCGAGAAATGGATCCTGAAACGAGTTCAGGATGACGGTTGGGAGGCCTCCACCCTCACCTCTGTCGTGACCGAATTGGCAATGAAGCAGGCCTCGTGCGCCTTGTGATGGAGGTCGGCCATCGCCGCCGCGTCAGGCGCGTCCCCACCCCACGTTACGCGCGGGCGCAGGGTCACCCGGCTCATCGCCATGCGCCCGTCGGCCAGCTTGCCAAGCTCACCCTCGGCCTCATCGACATAGCCCTCGACCACGAACCCGCCGCGCTTGGCGAAGTCGAGGAAGAACAGCATGTGGCACGATGACAATGAGGCGATGAACGCCTCCTCGGGATCGACCCCGGCTTCGTCCGACCACGGCGCCGGGACGATGTGCGGGCTCGCGCTAGCCGGGACAACCGCACCGCCGTCGAACGCCCACTCATGCGCGCGGCTGTACTGGCCCTTTCTGAAATCCTCGCTCGGCTTGGCAGACCAGCTAATTGTCGCGGTATAATTGCTCATCACGAACACTCCCGTCATTCCCGCGAAAGCGGGAATCCCGCTTTTGCTCAGTCAAGAAAGAAGCGGGACCCCGGATCAAGTCCGGGGTGACGGTTCGGGGGCGAATGATGCCCTCACAGCGGAATGTTGTCATGCTTCTTCCACGGGTTTTCGAGCTCCTTGTCGCGCAGCCTTCTTAGCCCCTGCGCCACCCGGCGCCGGGTCGAATGGGGCATGATCACGTCGTCGATGAAGCCCTTGCTCGCCGCGACGAAGGGGTTGGCGAATCGTTGTTCATATTCCGCGGTGTGCTCGGCGATTTCCTTTGCAGTTTTTCCGCGAAAGATGATCTCGACCGCGCCTTTTGCGCCCATCACCGCGATCTCGGCGGTCGGCCAGGCGTAGTTGAGGTCGCCGCGAAGGTGCTTCGACGCCATCACGTCATAGGCGCCGCCATAGGCCTTGCGCGTGATGACGGTAATCTTGGGCACCGTCGCCTCGGCATAAGCAAACAGCAATTTGGCGCCGTTCTTGATGATCCCGTTGTGCTCCTGCGCGACCCCGGGAAGGAAGCCGGGAACGTCGACGAAGGTGATGATCGGAATGTCGAAGGCGTCGCAGAAACGCACGAATCGCGCGCCCTTTTTCGAGCTTGCAATGTCGAGGCAGCCGGCGAGCACCGTCGGCTGGTTGGCGACGATGCCGACGCTGCGCCCCTCGATCCGCCCGAAGCCGACGATGATGTTGGCAGCATGCGCCGG
>JBGTLX010000665.1:0-1556 GCA_041743855.1 Rhizobiaceae bacterium
GGCGCGCCGCATCGTCGGCGACACCCGCACCATGCGGGAAGAGATGCGGGCGGCCCGCCACGGGCTTTCCGGCCGCATCCGCATCGCGGCCATCCCGACGGCGCTCGCCATGCTGCCGCGATTGACGACGCCGTTCCGGGAAAAGCATCCGGGCGTCACCTTCTCCGTGCTGTCGCGGACCTCGATCGAGGTACTGTCGCTGCTCGGCAATTTCGATATCGACGCCGGCATCACCTATCTCGACAACGAGCCGCTAGGCCGGGTGACGAGCGTGCCGCTCTATTCGGAACGCTATCAGTTGATCACGGCGGCGGGAAATCCATTTTCGGACAGCCGGACGGTGACATGGTCGCAAGTCAGCCGCCTGCCGCTCTGCCTCCTGACGCCCGACATGCAGAACCGCCGCATCATCGACCAGCATCTGGCCGAGGCCGGCGTGGCAGTGCGGCCGACGCTCGAATCCAACTCGATGATCGTGCTGTTCTCGCACATCCGCACCGGAAAATGGTCGTCGATCATGCCGCTGAACCTGGCCGAGACGTTCGGCTTCGCCGAGCCGATCCGCGCCATTCCGATCGTCGAGCCAGACGCCAGCCACACGGTCGGGCTGGTGGCGGCGGCGCGCGAACCGCATACGCCGCTGGTCTCGGCGCTGCTGGACGAGGCGATGGCGCTGGCGGACGGTTTCAAGGCAGCACGCTGAGCTACTAGTTCACCATGGAAAGATCGATAGGAAGTTTCTATCGACTGACGAAACTGCTTTATTGATTCTGGCCGTTTCCTCTGATTTCCTAAAGGCTTAGCAATTACACGCCACGACAGGGAGGGCGCTGCTTGACGATGCAGCATGCAAGTACCGAGATCGCGTCGCGCGCGGAGGTGGTCATTCAGGAGCGGAAAGGCCTTGAAGGCCCGCTGCTGCCGATCCTGCACGGCATACAGAACGAATTCGGCTATGTGCCGACCGAAACCCTGCCGGTCATCGCCGAGGCGCTGAACATCTCCAGAGCGGAGGTGCATGGCGTCGTCAGCTTCTATCACGATTATCGCAACCATCCCGCCGGGCGGCATGTGCTGAAGATCTGCCGGGCCGAGGCCTGCCAATCGATGGGCGGCGACGCCATCGCGGCGAAAATCCAGCAACTGCTGGGCATCGGCTTTCATGAAACGGCGGCCGACGGTTCGGTGACGCTGGAGCCGGTCTATTGTCTCGGCATGTGCGCCTGCGCGCCCGCCGCCATGCTCGACGGCGAAGTGATCGGCCGGCTCGATGCCGACCGGCTCGACGAGATCGTCGAAGAGGTGCGGGGATGACCGTCACCATCTACATTCCTCGCGATTCAGGTGCGCTTGCGCTTGGCGCGGAAAAGGTCGCCAAGGCGATCGCCGCCGAGATTTCGGCCCGCGGGACCGACGCGAAGATCGTCCGCAACGGGTCGCGCGGCCTCTACTGGCTTGAGCCCATGGTCGAAGTGGCGATCGACGGGCGCCGCCTCGCCTATGGGCCGGTTGCTGTGGAGGATGTGGCCTCGCTGTTCGACGGCGGCCTCACCACC
>JBGTLX010000666.1:0-9281 GCA_041743855.1 Rhizobiaceae bacterium
ACGGCATGCCGGCGTCCGAATGGGTCGCCCGGACGCTGTCCGAACTGGCCGCCATGCCCGATGTCCGCATCATGCCGCGCACGGCGCTGTTCGGCGTCTATGATGGCGGCATGTATGGCGCTCTCGAGCGGGTCAACGACCATGTGCCGGTTCCGCCAGAACATCAGGTGCGCCAGCGGGTCTGGCGCATTGTCGCCAAACGCTCGATCGTTGCCGCCGGCGCAATCGAGCGTCCGATTGTGTTTTCGGGCAACGACCGCCCCGGCGTGATGATGGCCTCCGCCATGCGGACCTATATTTCACGCTTCGCTGCAAAGCCTGCAAAACGCATCGCGCTGTTCACCAACAACGCGGATGGCTGGAAGACGGTCGAGACGGCGCTTGCCGCCGGGTTGCAAATCGCTGCCGTGGTCGACGCGCGCCCGCACGTTTCGGCAGCGCACCGCGAACTGGCCTTAACATCGGGGTTCGCAATCCTCAACGGCTCGGTCGGAGATATCGTTGCAGGCAGCGACGGCGTGCGCAGCATCTCGGTCGAACTGGCGGGGGGCGTCCGGGCGACAATCGAGGCCGACGGGCTGGCGGTCTCGGGCGGCTGGAACCCCTCGGTCGGGCTGACCTCCTATCATGGCGGCCGGCCGAAATGGCGCGACGACATCGCCGCCTTCGTTCCGGACAAGGCCCCGCCCGGCATGGCGGCTGCGGGCGCTGCGAACGGTTCCTTATCCCTGGGCGCGTGCCTTGGTGAAGGGTTTGCGGCGGGCGCGGTGGCCGCCGCCGATCTTGGTTTTACCGCAAGCGCCGGGGATGACGCAAAGGCCGACGACGAAGCCGTTTCGCTGACGCCGCTCTGGCATGTCGCCGGCAAGAGCAAAGCTTTTGTCGACTTCCAACACGACGTGACCGCCCTCGACATCGAGGTTGCGCAGCGCGAAGGCTTCGAATCGGTCGAGCATCTGAAGCGCTACACGACGCTCGGCATGGCGACCGATCAGGGGCGGACCTCGAATGTGACGGGCCTCGCCATCATGGCCGAGATCACCGGCCGGTCGATTCCCGAAACCGGAACCACGATCTACCGTCCGCCGGTCGTGCCTGTGGCGATCGGCGCGCTCGCCGGTCATCATCGCGACGAGAATTTCCACAGCACCCGCCTGACTCCGTCGCACCACTGGGCCAAGGAACAAGGCGCGGTTTTCGTCGACACCGGCCTGTGGAAGCGCGCGCAGTGGTACCCACGCGCCGGCGAAAAGGACTGGCTGGAATCCGTTACGCGAGAAGTCAAAGCCGTGCGCAATGGCGTCGGCTTCTGCGACGTCTCGACGCTCGGCAAGATCGATGTGCACGGCCCGGACGCCGGAGCGTTCCTTGACCGCATCTACATCAACACCTTCTCGACGCTGGCCGTCGGCAAGGCGCGCTATGGGCTGATGCTGCGCGAAGACGGCATCGTCTATGACGACGGCACCACGTCTCGTCTCGCCAACGACCATTTTTTTCTCACCACGACGACGGCCAAGGCAGGCCCGGTCATGCAGCATCTGGAATATTGCCGGCAAATCCTGTTTCCCGAACTCGACGTGCAACTGACCTCCGTTTCCGACCAGTGGGCGCAGTTTTCGATTGCTGGACCCAAGACCAGGGATCTCCTGAAGGAGATCGTCGATCAGGCGCAAGATCTGTCGAACGAGAGCTTTCCGTTCATGGGCGTGCGGGAAGTGGCCTTACGCGGCGGCGTTCGCGCGAGATTGTTCCGCATTTCCTTCTCCGGCGAGATGGCGTTCGAGGTTTCGGTGCCTGCCCGCTTCGGCGATGCGCTCGCCCGCAATCTGATGCTTGCCGGCAAAGAATTCGGCGTGACGCCCTACGGCACCGAGGCGCTCGGCGTGATGCGCGTCGAAAAGGGCCACATCGCCGGCCCCGAACTCAACGGCACGACGACGGCTGCCGACCTTGGCCTCGGAAAAATGATGTCGACGAAGAAGGACTATATCGGCCGAGTCCTGGCCGGACGTGAGGCGCTGATTGCGCCTGACCGGCAGGTTGTCGTCGGCGTCAGGCCGGTTGACAAGGCGCGTCGCCTGCGCTCCGGCGCGCACATCATCCCGAAGAACGCAAAACCTGGTCCCGACACCGATCAGGGCTACGTGACTTCTGTGTGTTTCTCGCCGACGCTCGACCACTGGATCGGGCTCGGGCTGGTCGAGCGCGGGCGTGAACGGATCGGCGAGACCGTCACGGCGCACGACCCGCTGCGCGGCGAAGACTATGAAGTCGAGCTGTGCAATCCAGTGTTCTACGATCCGGAAGGGGGGCGTCAGCGTGGCTGAGTTTTCCTGGGACCCGACGACGCCGCTGTCGCGGGTACTCGTCGCAGGTCGTCATGGAGAAAGCGCCGGTTCAGCAGGCGTCTCGCTCACCGAGCTGCGTGACTTCGAGCTGGTTCAAATCATGGCCCGCCGCGGACAATCCGAAGCAGCGGCACAGGCGGCCGCGCGCGAGTTCGGCGCGCCGCCGCCCGTAAAACCGCAAGCTGTCCGCGCTGGCCAGTCGATCCTTATCTGGTCCGGCCCCGATCAGTTCCTTGTTCTCTCCGCCCGATCAAAAACAGCCTCCGCTTTCGCAACCTTGCAGAAATCCCTGGCCGGCTTTGCATCTCTGTCGGATCAGTCGGACGGTCGCGCGCTGATCCGCATTTCCGGGCCGAATGCGCGTACGATGCTCGCCAAGCTCGTCTCGCTCGACCTCCACGATCAATCGTTTCCGCCCGTCTCGGCCGCGGCGACCTCGATCGACCACACCGGCGTCAATCTCTGGCGCGGCGACGATGCCGACGATGGCTATGCGGCGTTTTTCATGCTTGTGTTTTCGACCTTCGCCGAAAGCCTCTGGGGCACCATGCTCGACGCCGGCGCGGAATACGGCATCGATATCAACGCGGATGACGCAGCAGCATGGCTGCCATGACCGGCGAGCGGTTCTCACCGCGCCTCCGGCAGTCTAGAAGGACTGCGGAGACGACCCCGAACGCTCTTTGTCTTCAAACAACGGGAAGGACGACCTTCCCGCGGGAGATTGCGTGATGAGCTGGGTCTATCTGTTCTTTGCCGGCATCTTCGAGATCGGCTGGGCCATCGGGCTGAAATACACCAACGGCTTCACCCGTCTCGTGCCGACGGTGCTGACGCTGGCCAGCATGATCGTCAGTTTGGGCCTGCTCGGGCTGGCGCTGAAAGCTCTGCCCGTCGGCACCGCCTACGCGGTCTGGACCGGGATCGGCACGGTAGGCACGGCGCTCCTCGGCATCTACTTGCTCGGCGAACCCGCGACCGCCGTGCGCCTCGGCTGCATCGGCCTGATCGTGGCCGGCATCATCGGACTGAAGCTCGCCGCGTAGGCAACAATGCGCCGAGCTACTTGCACCCGCCGGAATGCAATCGCATCAGGGTGTGGCGTCCTTTTGTCAACAGATACGCCGTCTGACAAAGTGTATCGCCACGACTCGAAACTTGTTTGTCTGCCATGGAACCGACAGACGGTAGCCGCATTTGCCGCCTTATTTCACCCTACGCAACAATGCTTCATAGCTAACGGAGCATTACTCAAAGATGACGAACCGCAAAACCGCCATTGGCGCGGTCACGATGACGGCTGGCCTGATGCTAGCCTTTTCCGCCGGATCGGCCTCCGCGCAATGCGGCAGCGCCTCGTGGTATGCGCTTTATTCCAAAACAGCCTCCGGCGAGCGCATGAACCCGTCTTTGATGACGGCTGCGCACCGCACCCTGCCTTTCGGCACGAAACTGAAGGTGACCAACCAGCGCAATGGCAAGAGCGTGGTCGTGCGGATCAACGATCGCGGCCCGTTCATCAAGGGGCGGGTCATCGACCTGTCGAAAGCGGCCGCAAACCAACTCGGCTTCATCAAATCTGGCCATACCAAGATCTGCATGCAGCAGAGCTGATCAACGCATCATCCCGAAAAGTGGCGCCCGGTTTTCGGATGAGATCATGCGTCACCGAAAACCAACAGCCGATTTGCCGCCGTTTCCGCCATCGCCTCGGCAAGGCTCAGATTCCACCGGGTCTTGCAGTAGGCGCGGAAATCGAAGCAGGGCAGGCCGGGGCAGACCTCGAACTCGATAAGGTGGACGGTGTCGTCGGCCTCGACCCGGAAATCCATCGAAAACACGTCGCGCAGGTTCAGCGTCCGCATCAGCCGTGCCGCCATGTCGCATATTTTTTCCGCGGCAGCGGGCTGGCTGTCCTCAACGGCGGTCAATTCCGGCTCTGCGTAGCGGCCCTGCGCGATCGCGGCTGCGCCCGTCTCGCCATAAAGCGCCAGACTGTCGTCCATGGTCTGGAAATCGCCGCCTGACTCGACGAAAAATATCCCCAGCGCCTCCAGGCCTGCATCCGTTGTGACGCCCAGAAAGCTGGCGCGGACATTGCGGCCGGCTACATAGGGCTGGACGACCAAGTCGTCTCGATAGGCGGCAAACACCCGGCGGCCCAAAGCCAGCGCTTCTTCCGGCGACCGGCAGCGCGAGTCCGGCCAGATGCCGATCTTCGCGCCGAGCCGGTTGGGCTTGACGAAATAGCCGGACGGCGAAGCGGGCGGCGGCGACAGCCACTCGCCGTCGCGCGCCAAGCCAGAGATCGGAACCGGCAAGCCGAGCGCCGACAGCACAGCGCCGGAGCGGAACTTGTCCTGGCAGAGTGCAAACAGCGCATCGTCGGCGCCGAGCGTCTTCAGTCCATGCAGACGCGCCAGCGCGGGCGCGGCCCCGCCACGGAAATAGGCGACGCCGTCGGTCAGTGTCCAGACCAGTTTTTTTCCATTTCCCCCGCCGGCAAAGGTCGCTGGGGCATCATCGAGCGCGATGGGCTGGAAATCGAGGCCACGCCTAGCGCAGGCGGCGGCTATCGCGTCGAATTCCGGAACCATGTCGGTCGATTGCGCAAGATAGGATGCAATTTCGGCGGCATGATTTTCCGCAAAACCTTCGGCCAATAGCCGTTCGAGGCAGGCGGCTTCGGGTTCATAGACGAGGAGGAGTTGAGGCATAGGCATGGTGTTCCGATCCGGTCACCCGCAGATTGGCGTTTCAGCCGGGCCGCGCTTTAACCCAGCCGACACAGTTGGACGCAAGCGCGTGTATCCGATTGAAATTGCTCTATAGAATGACGCGCGGCTCGTGGCGTCCTTTGACGGGCAGGTCGACCAAAAAAGTCTTGCCGGCTTCTGGATCGCTCTCGCGGGCTCGCGCGTCATAGCCTTGCCAGGCCGAGGTGACCGCGATGCGGTCGGCGTTTGGGCCGACGAAGGCCGGACACGACGCTTGCCGCGCCGGAACGGCGATCGAGCGAATGCGCACGCCGTCCGGCGAATAGGCGTCGAGGCTGGCCGCTCCCCAGCGTGCATTCCACAAAGTGCCGTCGGCATCGACCACCGAGCCGTCGAGCCCGCCCCTGCCACCGCTCTGGTCGAAGAACAGTTTCGGTTCGCCCCGCGGCAGGCCGGTGGCGGGGTCGCAGGCGACGCGCATCAAAAAATTCAGATCGGTGTCGGTGAAATAGGCGGTGGCGCCGTCGGGCGAGAAGCAGATCGAATTGGGAATGGTGATGCCGGGAAAAAGTTTTCTCAGCTCGCCCTTGAAGAACCAGTAGATCGCGCCGGCTTGCTTTTCCTCGGCCTTGCCCATCGTGCCGATCCAGAACGCGCCGCAGGGATGGATCCGCGAATCGTTGGAGCGCGTAACGGCATTGTCCGCCTCGATCGGCGTATGCAGTGTCAGCGCGCCGCTGCGCACATCGCGCACATGGAGGCCGGTCTCGGTGACCAGCAATTGCCGCTCCGCATCGATGATGCCGAGCGCGCTCGCCATTTCCGGAAGATCATGCACGACCACCGCACCGTCCGGCATCGCCTTTTCGAGCAGTTTTTTGCCGCGGATGTCGAACCAGAACAGCTTTTTTGACAGCGAATCATAGGTCGGACCTTCGCCGAGATGGCAGGCAATATCCGAAAGGATCGAGACCGCGACCTCGTTCATGCGTTTTGCCCCCCGAAAACCGCGTCCCAGGCGCTGACCGCCGCGACCGCGCGCCGGCGGACAGTCTCGACATCGACGCCGGGTGAAAACAGGCTCGATCCAAGGCCGAAGGTTTGTACGCCGATCTTGCCATAATCGGCGAAGTCCTTCTCCGACACGCCGCCGACTGCCCCGATGATCGTGTCGGCGGGCAACACCGCCTTCATCGCCGCGATGCCCTTGGCGCCGATGACGCTGGCGGGAAAGAATTTTAGCGCCGACGCGCCACAGGAAAGCGCCAGAAAGGCCTCGGTCGGCGTCAGTACGCCCGGCATGGTGACCATGCCGAAATCGGCGGCGCGCGCCATAACCGCAGGATCAATGTTGGGGCTGACCAGAAGTTTTCCGCCGGCTTTGTCCAGAGCCTCGACATCGCCCGGCGTCAACACGGTCCCAGCGCCAATCAAAGCAGAGGCCGGCAGCGCTTTTGCCAAAAATTCGATGGAGCGGAACGGATCGGGGGAATTCAGGGGCACTTCGATCGCCTCGATGCCGGCCTCGAAAATCGCGGTGCCGATCGCAAGCGCTTCGTCGGGCCGCAGCCCGCGAAGGATGGCGACGAGCCCCCGGCGCAGTTTCGGAAAAGGCGTGCTCATGATTGGACCTTCTTCGTCATGCCGTGATGCCGGGCGGCTTCGACGAGGCCGGCGCGGACTGCTCCCTCGGCATCGACTTGCTCAATCGCCCGGCCGGCCAGCCGGAAAGCCTCGGCATAGAGGTCGCCGATCGCGCCCGAAGCGACCAGCACGATTCTTCCGCCGGAGTTGTCGAATCGATGGCCGGCCGAGGCGATTTCACTGCCGATCAGCAATCCCGAAAGGCGGGCAGCGGCGGCCTCTGGCCCGAGCCCGTGAAGCAGGCCCGCCGCGCGAATGCCGAACAGTGCGCCGCCGATGTCGCCGTGACCGTTCAGCGCCTGTTCGCACGCGTCTTTGAACGCCGCATTTCGCGCATCGATCACGGCCGGCGCGGTGCCGATCGAATGCCGCAGGATCGATTGCTTTGACAGGATGGAAAAGAACTCGCCGGTCAGCCAGGTGCGGAAGCCGGCGACCGTTCCATCTTTGGTCTCGACCCATTTCGAATGTGTGCCGGGCATGCAGACGAGCCGGCTGCCCGAAGCGAGCAGGCTGGAGATGCCTGCAAGCTGGGTTTCCTCGCCGCGCATCACGTCGGGCGCGTCGGCGCGCCGCTGCGCCAGACCGGGGACGATCAGGATTTTTCGGGCGGCGTCGGGCACGCGCACCGCGCCTGCGAGGATGTCGGCCAGTGCCGCCGGAACCGCGACATAGGGCGCCTCGATCCAGCCTTGGCGCGCGCCGGCCATGCCGCAGATCATCACCGGAAGATTGTTCGGCGCTCCCATCTCAGCCAGATGCTGCTCGAGGATGGCGGAAAACTTGTCCGGCTCGGCGCTGAGCATGCCCTCGCCGCTGCGCCGCTCGGCAGTGACCGAGCCTGCTTCGTCGCAAAGCCAGATGCGGAAACTCGACGTTCCCCAATCGACCGCGGCGAAGGCCGCCGTCACAGATAGCCTCCGTCGACGATCATGGTCTGCGCCGTCAGCATGCGCGAGGCGTTGGACGCGAGGAACAGGCACGGCCCGACCATATCGTCGGGCTGCATCGCCGCGCGGATGCACTGCTTACCGACATGGGCGGCAAGCCCTTCCTCGGTGACCCAGAGCTCGCGCTGGCGCGCGGTCATCACCCAGCCCGGCGCAATGGCGTTGACGCGGATGCCGTGCGGCCCGAGCTTTCCGGCAAGCCCCTTGGTCAGCCCGATGATGCCGGCCTTGGCCGCCGTGTAGGACGGCATGTCGCCATGGTTGATCAGGAAAGACGTCGAGGTGAAATTGATGATCGACCCGTGGCCGGCCTGCCTCATCCCCGGCGCGACCGCCTGCGCGGTGAAGAAATGCGGGCGCAGATTGATCGCCTGGTTGTCGTCCCAGAACTCCTCCGTCACCTCCTCGACGGCGTGGCGCTGGTCGAAGGCGGCATTGTTTATGAGCACGGTCACCGGGCCATGCGCTTCCGCGGCTTCGGCGCAAGCACTTCGCAGCGCCTCGATGTCGCGCAGATCGGCATTCATGTAGAGCGGCCGCTTGCCGACGGATTGTTCGACGCTGTCGGCAAGCGCACGGCTCGGAACCTCGTTGATGTCGATGAAAGCCACCTTGCAGCCCTGGCGCGCAAACCCCTCGGTAAGGGCCGCGCCGATGCCGCCGCCGCCGCCCGTGATCAAAACGGAAGCGCCTTCGAGATCGGGAAACCTGGCCGACATCATCCGTGCTCTCTCCCGTCCGGTTCTCACGTGCAAAGCGCGACATGGTATCGGGGAAGGACGCGGCGAGGGCAAGACCGGCGGGTAAAAATCCGAAGCCTGCCCTTCGCCCCCGCCAAGGTTATGCCACCGGCTTCGTCACCCGCCTCAGTGTCAGATTGATGCGGCCGCCATTCTTGAGCAGCGCCGAGCTCAATGGATAGATGCGGTCGACGCCGTGAAAGCAGAGCCTTCCCTCGTCGCCCAGAATGACGACATCGCCGCTGTTGAGGCGAAAGGAAACGGTGCGGTTTTCCCGCGTCACGCCGCCGACCCGGAACAGGCAGGAACAGCCAAGCGACACTGAGATCACCGGCGCTGCCAGATCCGCCTCGTCGCGATCCTGGTGCAGCCCCATTTTTGCCGCGTCCGTATAGAAGTTGACGAGGCAGGCCTCAGGCGCGTGGGCATAGTTCGAGACCGCGCTCCAGAGGTCGAGAAGCGCGTCGGGGATCGGCGGCCACGGTCTTCCGGTGACCGGGTGGACCGGCTGGTAGCGATAGCCGCGCTCCTTGTCGGTGACCCAGCCGAGCGGTCCGCAATTGGTCATGCGCACGCTCATCTCCTTGCCGGTGCGCGGCATGGCCGGCACGAACAGCGGCGCGGCCGCCACCACCTCCCGAACAGCCTCGACCAGCGCCTCCTGCGCCGCCCGGTCGAGATAGCCGGGCATGTGTCTGACGCCTTTCGGCAGAACCAGCATTTTTCCCGCTTTATGACCCTAGTCGTCGCCGACCTTGCCGCGCAGTTTCTTCACCGTCGAGCGGTCGGCCTTGCTCTGCAACCGCCGCTCGACCGAGCCCTTGGTCGGCCGCGTCTTCTTGCGCGGCGGCGGCGGCGGATCGGCGGCTTTGGCGACGA
>JBGTLX010000667.1:0-12679 GCA_041743855.1 Rhizobiaceae bacterium
GACCCCGACCGCTTCGGAACCAACACGCCCGATCCGGCCTATGGCGCGTTTCAGCGCGGGCTCTACAAGACCGCGCTGAACCTTGCCCTGCCGGCGGCGAAGGACGGCAATCCGGCGGCGCAGACGCTGGTGGCCGAGATCCTTTCGCGCGGGCTGGGCGTCGCCCGCGACGAGGCGGAAGCCGCGCGCTGGTACGCGCTCGCCGCGGAGCAGGGCATTCCTGAGGCGCAGTTCCAGTATGCGCTGATGCTGATCGACGGCCGCTTCGTGGGCAAGGACATACAGGGCGCCTATGCGCTGATGCAGGCCGCCGCCGAAGCCGGCAACCGGCTCGCGCAGTTCAACTTCGCGCAGTTGGTCATCGACCGCGAAAGCGGCGACAAGGCGATGGAAAAGGCCATAGGCTATTATGAACGCGCGGCGAAAGCCGGCCTTGCCGACGCGCAATATGCGATGGCGCAGGTCTTCGCCAATGGCGCCGGCGGCAGAAAGCGCAACGACGCGGAGGCGCGGCGCTGGCTGGGATTGGCGGCGAGCCAAAATTTCGACACCGCGCAGCTCGACCTCGCCACCTGGCTGGTCGAGGGCCGGGGGGGAAAGCGCGACAACAAAGCAGGCTTCGGCTGGATGAAGCGGGCGGCGGAGGGCGGCAATATCGCCGCGCGGAACCGTCTCGCCAAACTCTACATGGCCGGCATCGGGGTCGATCCCGATCCGATCGCCGCCGCCGCCTGGTATTTCCTGGCGCGCCGGGCCGGTCTGACCGACCCCGAAATGGAGGATTTTCTGCGCGGTCTCACCGACGAGGAGCAGAAGCAGGCGCTGGAGCGGGCCAACCGGCTACGGTAGCAAGAATTGCGTCCTTCGAGGCTTCGCTCCGCACCTCAGGATGTGGGAGGTTGGCGCTGACCTCCTCATGGTGAGGTGCGAGCCCGCACAAGGCCGACCTGACTGCGCGACCGCAGAAGGGCGAGCCTCGAACCGCGCTTGCCTCTCCAGGCGATTTGTGGTCTTGGAGGCCGCGAAACCGCCTTTCAGGCGTCAGAGATATTCCGGAATCATCACATGGCCAAGATCAACGGCAACGAAATCCGTCCCGGCAACGTCATCGAGCACGATGGCGGGCTGTGGGTGGCGGTCAGGACCAACCATGTGAAGCCCGGCAAGGGCGGCGCCTACAACCAGGTCGAGCTCAAGAACCTGATCAACGGCACCAAGCTCAACGAGCGCTTCCGCTCGGCCGAGACTGTCGAAAAAATCCGGCTCGAGCAGAAGGATTTCTCGTTCCTCTACGCCCAGGAGGAAGCGTTGGTGTTCATGGACACGCAAAGCTACGAACAGCTCGAACTGCAGAAGGAATTCGTCGGCGACCGCGCCGCTTTCCTGCAGGACGGCATGATGGTGACGGTCGAGCTCTATGACGAACGGCCGATCGGCATCTCGCTGCCCGATCAGGTCACGCTGACGATTTCGGAGGCCGATCCCGTGGTCAAGGGCCAGACGGCGGCGTCGTCCTACAAGCCGGCGGTGCTCGAAAACGGCATCCGCGTGCTGGTGCCGCCCTTCATCGCATCGGGCGAGCGGATCATCGTCGACACCAATGAACTCACTTACGTCCGCCGCGCCGATTGAGGTGCGCGATATTCAGATGAGGCCGGCCTGCAAATAGCGGCTTTCTCCGCTTCCGATGCTCACGTAACCAAAAGTAAGCTGCGCTTCGGTTCTCGAAATCCACCATTTTCGACGCGCCTGATCTGAATCTCGACACACCTCCGGCGCCGCAGCAGGAGATTTGCAAACATGGCGCGTTCCGCGATCCTGAATGTCATGGTCCAGGCCGCCATGAAGGCCGGCCGCTCGCTGTCGCGCGATTTCGGCGAGGTGCAGAATTTGCAGGTCTCGCTGAAGGGGCCGGGCGACTATGTCAGCCAGGCCGACCACCGGGCCGAGGACATCCTCTTCACCGAACTGTCAAAGGCGCGCCCGGGCTATTCCTTCCTGATGGAGGAGCGCGGGGCGGTCTCCGGTGACGACGACCAGCACCGCTGGATCGTCGATCCGCTTGACGGCACCACGAATTTCCTGCACGGCCTGCCGGTCTTTTCGATCTCGATCGGGCTGGAGCGTCAGGGCACGCTGGTCGCCGGCATCATCTACAACCCTGCCATGGACGAGCTTTATACGGCCGAGCGCGGCGGCGGCGCATTCATGAACGACCGGCGGCTGCGCGTCGCCGGCCGGACAAAACTGTCCGACGCCCTGATCGGCACAGGCATCCCGCATCTCGGGCGCGGTCACCACGGCAATTACCTCGTCGAACTGCGCAACGTCATGGGCGAGACGGCGGGCGTGCGACGGCTCGGTTCGGCGGCGCTGGACCTGGCTTATGTGGCCGCAGGCCGGATGGACGGTTTCTGGGAAGAACCGCTGTCGCCCTGGGATGTCGCCGCCGGCATATTGATGGTGCGCGAGGCCGGCGGCTTCGTAACCGACAAGGCGGGCGGGCAGGACATGTTCGGGACAAGCCAAATCGTCGCCGGCAACGAGACCATCCATCGCGCGCTGATTGCGACGCTGAAAAAACCCGCCACGGCGCGCTGACTTTCCCGTCCGCCGGACCGTATGCGGCGTTGCGTCCTGCCGCGCGGCCTTGAAGTCGCCGGCGCGGCGCGTATTTCTACAGAGTCATGAAACCTTCCCCGTATCCAGCCGACCTTCCAGAAGCCACCCACCGCTTGCGCGGTAGATTCATCTATTCCCGCGCCGAACTCATCGCCGACGGCGTCGTCCACGCGGTCGGCATCGTGCTGGCGATCGCCGCCGGCGCGACATTGCTCGCTCTGTCGGTGTTCCACGCCGAACCCGGCGAATATGTCGCCGCCATCTTTTATGTCGTGTCGCTTCTCACCGTGCTGTCCATGTCGCTCGCCTACAATTTGTGGCCGCACACGCCGGCCAAATGGATTCTTCGCCGGTTCGACCATGCCGCGATCTATCTGCTCATCGCCGCGACCTACACGCCGTTTCTGGTCCAACTCGACGATCCCGCTGCGGCCGGCTGGATGATCGCGCTCGTGTGGGGCGCGGCGGCGGCTGGCATGAGCATCAAACTGTTCGCGCCCGGCCGCTACGACCGACTCGCGGTCGTGTTCTATCTGGCGATCGGCTGGAGCGGAGTAGTCATCCTGCAGCCGCTGCTGGAGACGCTGCCCCCGTCCACGCTCGGGCTGATCGTCGCCGGCGGAATCGTCTATTCGCTGGGTGTCGTGTTCTTCGCTTGGACGGACCTGCGCTTCCAGAACGCGATCTGGCACGGCTTCGTGGTTACCGGGGCGGGGCTGCATTTCGCCGCCGTCATGGATAGCCTTGTCTTCGCGCGGATTTGACGGGAAGCGTCCGTCATCCGCCTTTCAATTTCGTCACAATTTCGTTTAGAGTCGCTGCCAGATTGAGGCGGCGATAAAATCGGGGCGCGAATGTCGTTTTTGAAAGCCTTCGGATCGGGAGACAGGTCCGACGTTATCGGATATGACCCCTATAAGCTGTCCAGTCCGCAGGTCTTCGTCCTGTCGATGCTGGTCTTTCTCGCCATTGTCGGCTTCATCGCCGCGATCCTGACCCGGCAGATATCGTCGGCCTTCGTCACCAATCCGGGGCTGAACGGCCTTATTCTTGGCGTTCTCGCCGTCGGCATCTTCCTGGCGTTTCTGCAAACCGTCCGGCTGTTTCGCGAGGTGCGCTGGGTCAATACGTTCCGGGCGGGCTCCGAGACCACCGAACCGGTGCTTCTCGCGCCGATGAAGGCGCTGCTGTCGCGCTCGTCGTCGATGGCGTTCTCCACCAGTTCGATGCGCACCATGCTCGATTCGATCGCCACTCGGCTCGACGAGAGCCGCGACACCTCGCGCTACCTGATCGGATTGCTGGTGTTTCTCGGCCTGCTCGGCACGTTCTGGGGCCTTTTGGCCACGATCGGGTCGATCGGCGACACCATCCAGTCGCTCGATCCAGGCTCGGGCGACACCAGCGCCGTGCTCGACGCGCTGAAGTCGGGATTGGCCGCGCCACTCGAGGGCATGGGCACGGCCTTCTCGTCGTCGCTGTTTGGCCTCGCCGGCTCTCTGGTTCTGGGCTTCCTCGATCTGCAGGCCGGGAGGGCGCAGACCCGCTTCTACACCGAACTCGAGAACTGGCTGTCCTCGGTGACGGATCTGTCGTCCGACATCGTCGTTGCAGCCGACCCGTCCAAGACGGAATCGTCGGACGAGGTCAAGGCGCTGTCGGAACGCCTGCGCAGTCTCCACGAGACCGGCGCCTCCAGCCCGCGTATCGCCACCGCCATGGCCAGTCTCGCCGACGGCATTTCCGGGCTGGTGAAGAACATGCGCTCCGAGCAGCAGATCATGCGCGACTGGGTGGAGGCGCAGTCCGAGGAACAGAAGGCGATGCGCAAGACATTGGAAAAAATCGCCGACGCCCTGAAGACGCGGGAAAGAACCTAAGTGGGCCTGGCTCGCGCGAGGCGCAACGACCGCCGCGTCGACTACTGGCCGGGCTTCGTCGACGCGCTGTCGACGCTGCTTCTGGCGATCATGTTCCTGCTGTCGGTGTTCGTGCTGGCGCAGTTCCTGCTCAGCCGCGAAATCACCGGCAGGGACGAGGTCCTCGCCCGCCTCAATTCGCAGATCAACGAGCTGACCCAGTTGCTGGCGCTCGAACAGGGCAGCACGCAGGACGCGACGGATTCGCTGGCCAATCTCCAGGCTTCGCTGCAGGCCGCCGAGAGCGAGCGAACCCGGCTTCAGCAGCTTCTGGACCAGGGCGCCGGATCGGACCAGGAGGCAACCCAGCGCATCGGCTCGCTGACCGGCGAACTCGACACGCAGCGCCAGCTCAGCCAGCGGGCGCTGTCCCAGGTGGAACTCCTCAACCAGCAGATCGCGGCCCTGCGCAAGCAGATCGGCGCGCTGGAGGACGCGCTCAATGTCTCGGAAACGCGCGACCGCGAATCCAACACCAAGATCGCCGATCTCGGCCGCCGGTTGAATGTCGCGCTGGCCCAGCGTGTGCAGGAACTCAACCGCTACCGCTCCGATTTCTTCGGACGCCTGCGTGAAATCCTGTCCGACCGCGAAAACATCCGCATCGTCGGCGACCGCTTCGTCTTTCAGTCGGAAGTGCTGTTTCCGTCCGGCTCCGAAATCATCAACGACGCCGGCCGGGTGGAGATGGGCAAACTCGCCGACGCCATCATCGAATTGCAGCGCGAGATCCCGCCCGAAATCAGCTGGGTGCTGCGCGTCGACGGCCATACCGACGCCGTGCCCGTCTCGGGCAACGGACGCTACCGCGACAATTGGGAGCTGTCCTCGGCTCGCTCCACTTCGGTGGTGAAGTTATTGATCGAGAATGGCGTGCCGGCCAACCGACTGGTCGCGGCCGGTTTTGGCGAATTCCAGCCGCTCGATCCGGCCGACACCGCCGAGGCGCGCAACAAGAACCGCCGCATCGAGCTCAAGCTCACCGAGCGATAGCCGGGCAGCCTAACGCACGACCCCGAAAAGTGGAATCGGTTTTCGGATAAGATCATGCGTCGATTCAAAGTGTTAGGTCCAACAAGGCCGTTCCTCTTTGTCTGCAATGACTGGAAGGCGGTCCTTGAACCTGGAAATAGGAAAGAGCAAGAAGCGCCAGAACTGACATTCGCCACGTTTCTCATGAGCAGACCTTCAGTGCACCGGCTAACTACTCGAGGGAATGCGAATAGATGAATTCTACCTACCCATCAGTTTTGCCTTGAGGCGGAGCGTCGCAAAGTCGAGGAAGGCGCGGAGCTTCACGGGCAGCGGTCCCTGGCCGTTGTGGACAAGACTTACAGGCCAAGGCCTCGGCTCGAACGCTTCGAGGCATGTGACGAGTGTCCCCGCGGCGACAGCGTCGGCGACCTGGTAAGAAAGAACGTGCGTGATTCCTGCGGCGGCAATCGCTGCGTCGATCGCGGCTTCCGCTGTGTTGACGACGAGCCGCGAACGGATCGGGATGGAGATCTCTGATTGGCCGTCCCGGAATGTCCAGGTTGTCCGCGACGCGAGATTTTCGAAGCTGACGCAATCGTGGGTGCTGAGATCCTCCGGTCGGTTCGGCATGCCGCGTTGCGCCAAATAGGCTGGACTGGCGCACAGCACCCGCCGAATCTCGCCGACCCGGCGGGCAACCAGGCTGCTATCCGGCAATTGGGCGATCCGCACAGCGAGATCAACATGCTCTTCCATCAGGCTGACGACTCGATCGAGCTGCACAATGCGTATCGAGATATCGGGGTATAACTTCAGAAACTCGACGACGACCGGAAGAACATGAAGACGCCCGAACACGATCGGCGTCGTGATGACCAAATGGCCTCTGGGAACGCGATATTCACCTTGAGCCGTCTGCTCAGCCTCCGCGACCTGCTCCAGGATACGCCGGCATGACTCCACATAGGAATATCCCGCCTCGGTCATGGCGATCCTTCGGCTTGAGCGGGTGATGAGGCGCGTCCTGAGATGGCCCTCGAGTTCGGATATCTTGCGGGAAACGGTCGCGACCGGCATTCCGATCCGACGGGAGGCCGCAGATAGACTGCCGGTTTCGACAACGGCCAGCAAGACCGACATGGCATGGAGGCGATCCATCGCGCTTTCCAATTATTGAGAACCTGGCTTCCAAACATGGCAGGTTTTCGCGAATGTTGGAAGGAACTAGCTTTTCACCAGCCATATGGCAGCGTTCAGAAAGGAAGCTTTGGTGTCCCGCATTCCTATCCCAGCTACAATTGAATCCGCCCCAGCTGCCTCACAGCCGCTCCTTGAGGCAGTGAAAAAGCAGCTCGGCGTCGCGTCGAATCTGTTCCGGCTGATCGCCAACAGCCCTGCGGCACTCGAAGGTTATGTCGGTTTGCAGGGTGCTTTGAACAAGGGCGCGCTTCCGGCGCCGACGCGTGAGCGCATTGCGCTCGCCGTCGCCGAGATCAACGGATGCGACTACTGCCTGTCGGCCCACACCTATCTCGGCAAGAATATTGCCAAGCTCGATGACGCAGAGATGACGGCCAATCGCGCTGGCTCGTCTACGGACCAAAGAGCCGATGCCGCCGTCCACTTCGCCGCCAAGGTAGTACGCCAACGCGGTCATGTCAGCGAGGACGATCTGCGCGCCGTCAAAACCGCGGGCTATAACGATGCGGAAGTCATCGAGATCGTGCTCCACGTCGCGCTCAACACGTTGACGAACTACGTCAACGAGGTCGCCAAGACAGATATCGATTTTCCTGTCGTCACCGCTCGGAAGGCAGCGTAGGCGCGGCCCTCAACCAGGCCCAGCCGAAGGTTGAAGGGTCGCAACTCATGTCCCCAACTGTTTCCTCGGTCGAGACCAGATCGCCATTGCCGCCGTTCACCCTTGAGATGGCGGCGCAGAAGGTTCGCATGGCGGAAGATGCCTGGAATACGCGCGATCCAGCGCGGGTTGCGCTCGCCTATTCGAGCGACAGTCGCTGGCGCAATCGCGCGGACTTCCTGCAAGGCCGTGACGCCGTTAAGGCGTTCCTGACGCTCAAATGGAACCGCGAGCTCGACTACCGTCTCGTCAAGGAGCTTTGGGCGTTTCGCGAAAATCGGATCGCCGTGCGCTTCGCCAATGAGTGGCGCGACGACAGCGGCCAATGGTTCCGGTCTTACGGCAATGAGAACTGGGAGTTCGATGAGGCCGGGCTAATGCGTTTGCGCATCGCCAGCATCAACGACATGCCGATCGTGGAGAGCGAGCGCAAGTACCACTGGCCGCTTGGTCGTCGTCCCGATCGCCACCCCTCGCTCAGCGAGCTTGGTCTGTGAGAAAATGATGCCGCACCGTCC
The DNA here is from genome assembly GCA_041743855.1 of Rhizobiaceae bacterium. GTDB lineage: Bacteria > Pseudomonadota > Alphaproteobacteria > Rhizobiales > Rhizobiaceae > JBGTLX01. The sequence continues at coordinate 7,896 of JBGTLX010000667.1, forward strand.
CCCGATCTACGCAAGCGATGTGGCCTTTACGCCTTCCGTCAAGGCAGCGCAGGCCCGCAAAGGCTCACGCTCCAGCTACGAGCGCATGGAGGCAAAAGGCTCTTGGCAGACCCGTATCACACCCGACCTCGCCGCCTTTATCGATACCCAGAGGAGCGTCTTCCTCGGCACCTCCAGCGCGGAGGGGCAGCCTTACATCCAACACCGCGGCGGCCCGTCCCGCTTCCTGCGCGTCCTGGATGAAAGGACCATCGGTTTCGTCGATTTTGCCGGAAATCGGCAGTACATAACTGTTGGCAATCTCGCTGAGAATCCGAAAGCGTATCTCTTCCTTATCGACTATGTGCGTCAGCGGCGCGTCAAGATCTGGGGTGAAGCGCGGGTTTCCGAAGGCGACGCCGAGCTTGTCGCGAAACTGATGCCCGAGGGCTACAAAGCGCGTCCGGAACAGGTGATCCTTTTCACCGTCTCGGCCTGGGACACGAATTGCCCGCAGCACATCCCGCAGCGATTCGAGGCGGCCGACGTCGCCGCAGCCATTGCCGAGCGAGATGAGCGGATAAAGAGGTTGGAAGCAGAAATCGAGCGGATCAAACAACTTCCCCCGACCCGCGGATAGCGTCGCCACCCGCCGGCCCATGTTCAAGCACCCCCCGGAGTCTTTTTGGAGACCATGATGACAAGCGCCAATCCATCCCTTCGGCAGTCGCTTGCATTTCTCAACATGCCGACGCTCGCGCAGCCTGGCGCCTAAGGCAGCCTACGTCCGATATCTGGGAGCCTGATCGGGACTGGAGGGTCCGGATAGGGTCATGACTTCCCGGCGGTCTCGCTCGCGTGGAGGTCCGAGAAGGTCCGAAAGCCGTCGATAAGGAAACGGTTCGGCTGATTGGATTTTGACCCCAAGCGCCTGTAAACAGACTTATTCCCAGGCCGCGTCGGGCAGCGCGTCGAGCGGAATTTTGAGATAGCGCCGGCCGTTCGGTCCCGGTTCGGGCAGCCTGCCGCCATTAATGTTGATTTGCAGCGCGTGCAGGATGAGTTTGGGCATCGGCAGCGTCCTGTTGCGTGCATCGCGAAACGCTATGAAGTCCGTCTCGGTCCTGCAAGTCGACAGATGGATGTTGTGCGCTTTCTGGTCGGCCACGTTGCTTTCCCAAAGCGCCGGACGGCAGTTCGGCCTGTAGTCGTGGCCCGTGAACAGGCGGGTTTTTTCCGGCAGAGCGAGGATGGCCTGGATCGACCTCCACAGCCGGGCCGAACTGCCGCCCGGAAAATCCGTTCGCGCCGTGCCGCCATCGGGCATGAACAGCGTATCGTGGATGAAGGCGGCGTCGCCCGAGATATAGGTGATCGAGGCCAGCGTATGGCCCGGCGAAAAAAGGACGGCGACGTTGAGGTCGCCGATCTTGAATTCTTCGCCATCGGCGAACAGGCGGTCCCATTGCGAGCCATCGGCGGGCAGGTCCGGGAGGTTGTAGAGGTCTTTCCAGAGCCTTTGCACCTCGATGATTTTCTCGCCGATAGCGGTCGGTGCGCCGGTCTTCTCCTTCAGATGGTGTGCGGCGGAGAAGTGATCGGCATGCGGATGGGTGTCGAGTATCCAGACCGGCTCCATCCGCTCGCGGCGTATATGATCGAGCAGACGATCGGCGTTGCGCGTGGCGGTCGCGCCGGACTTTTCGTCGAAATCGAGGACCGGGTCGATGATGGCGCATTGGCGCGTCGCGGGATCGGCGACGACATACTGGACCGAAAACGTCCGCTCGTCGAAAAAGGCGGTCACTTCGGGTATCGCCAAGGCGCTCGTCCTCCCGCCATGCGAGACAGGCTCGATCGGCGTGTCAACCAATCAAAGCATGAGGAGCGGGAATGAGGCAACCGCGAGCGTGGCGGCTGGCTGTCGTCTATTCCGCCGCGCCGCGAAAGGCGCTGGCCCCGGTCTCGAATTGCAGCCTTGCCAGCCGCGCATAGATGCCGCCTCTGGCGACGAGACTTTCATGCGTCCCTTCCTCGACGATGCGGCCGCCATCCAGGACCAGAATCCTGTCGGCCTTGAGCACAGTCGCCAGCCGGTGCGCGATCACGATCGTTGTGCGCCCCCGCATCAGCCGCTCCAGCGCCGTCTGCACCAGCATCTCGCTTGTCGCGTCCAGCGCCGATGTCGCCTCGTCGAGCAAAAGGATCGGCGCGTCGCGCAGGATGGCGCGGGCGATCGCCACGCGCTGGCGCTGGCCGCCCGAGAGCATTATTCCGCGCTCGCCGACTTCCGTATCGAAACCCTTTGCAAGGCGCTGGATGAATTCGTCGGCGCTGGCGTCCACCGCCGCCCTTTCGATATCGGCAAAAGACGCGCCGGGCCTGCCGAAGGCGATGTTTTCGGCAATCGTCTCGGCGAAGATGACGACATCCTGCGGCACCATGGCGATGCGCGCGCGGATATCCTTCGGGTCGGCGCGGCTTGCATCGACGCCGTCGATCAGCACCGCCCCTTCGACCGGATCGTAGAAGCGCAGGATGAGTTGGAACACCGTGCTCTTGCCCGCGCCCGAAGGCCCGACGATCGCCACCGTTTCGCCGGGAGCCACCGAGAAGGACAGATCGTGCAGGGCCGGGCGGTCGGGCCGCGCCGGATAGGAAAACGAAACATTCTTGAACTCGATCCGGCCCTCTGCCTTCTCGGGCAATTTTTCCGGCGAGGCCGGTGCCCGGATCGTCGGCGTCTCGGCCAGGATCTCGGTCAGCCGCTCGGCCGCGCCCGCCGCCTGGCTGAGTTCGCCCCACACCTCGGACAGCGCACCGAGCGCGCCCGCCGCAAACACCGAATAGAGCAGGAACTGGCCAAGCGTTCCGGGCGACATGGTTCCGGTCAGCACGTCGCGCGAGCCGAACCACAGCACCATCACGACGGACGCAAAAATGGTGAAGATGGCAAAGAACGTCAGGATGGCGCGGGCCAGCACCGACGCGCGCGCGGCGGCAAAAGCGTTTTCGACGGCGCGGGAAAAACGGCCGGTCACCAGGCTCTCATTGGTGAAGGCCTGCAGCGTGCGCACCGATCCGATCTGCTCGCTGGCATAGGCGGTGGCGTCGGCGAGCATGTCCTGCGCGGCGCGCGATTTGCGGCGCACCGAGCGGCCGAAGGCGACCAGTGGCAGCACGATCAGCGGGATGGCGGCGATGACCAGGCCTGATAGTTTCGGGCTGGTCACGACCATCATGGCGACCGCGCCCAGGCCCATGATCGTGTTGCGCAGGGCCACTGACGCGGTCGCGCCGACCGCGGACTTGATCTGCGTCGTGTCGGCCGTGAGCCGCGAGACGATCTCGCCGGACTGCGACGTGTCGAAGAAGGCCGGCGACAGTTCGGTGACGTGGGCGAAGACATCGCCGCGCAGATCGGCGACGACGCGTTCGCCGAGCGTGATGACGAAATAGTAGCGGCAGGCAGACGCCAGCGCCAGAATGCCGGCAATGACCAGCAGCATCGAAAAGTAATTTGCAACGAAGGTCGTGTCGGCGCTGGAGAAGCCATGATCGATCATGCGGCGCACGGCGAGCGGCAGGGTCAGCGTCATGCCGGCCGCGACAAACAGCGACAGGACCGCGCCGGCGACCAGCCCGCGATAGCGCAATATATACGGGTAGAGTCGCCGCAACGGCTGCAACGAGCGCCTGCGCTCCCTGTCGGCCGCAGCTGTTTGCATGGACGTCATCGCGGTTCCCAGACCGTGGCCCGAATTTTCACGCCGGGCGTCGGCCTTGTGATTCATTTTCGGCTGATGTATAGGCTCGCCGACCGATTTAGAAGCCGTGGCGCTTTATTAGCCAAGGCCGGAAAATTTCAAAAGAAGGCGCTTGGACGCAGGCAGACGAAGCCTCACACCGCGCCGTGACAGCCAGGAACAGTCCGATGAAAGACAAGATCCATCCCGACTACCACACGATCAAGGTCGTCATGACCGATGGCACCGAGTATATGACCCGCTCGACCTACGGCAAGGAAGGCGACACGCTAAACCTCGACATCGACCCGAACACGCATCCGGCCTGGACCGGCGGCCAGCAGAATTTGCTCGACCGCGGCGGCCGCCTGTCGAAGTTCAAGAAGCGCTACGAAGGCCTCACCATGTAATCTTTTTTCGCGACTTTCGCGGATGACGAAAAACCCCGCTCTGGCGGGGTTTTTTGTTGGCCTTCGGGCCTCGATTATTGTCAGCGGATCTCGCGCAGCGCCATCCTTTTGTAGGCCTCCACCAGCGCGTCGCCTTCCTTTCGCTCGACCGAGATCGCCAGCCGCATCGTGGCTTCGCCGAGATGCATGATCAGGAAGGCGGATCGCGTTATCGCCTGCTTGTCGGCGTCGGGTTTTAGCCGCGCCATTACGGCGGCAAGGGTTGCGCCATTGGCGCGGCTGTCGGCCAGATCGAAGTCGCGCAAGCCCTTGTCGGCCTGCGTCCCCGACCAGATGTCGCGCATCACCGGTTCGTCCAAAAACATCGCGTAGTAGATGTCGACGAGGCGGCCGAACGCCTTCTCCAGCCCCGGTCCGTCGCCGATACCGGCCAGTTCTTCCTCGATGCATGCGCGGCCGAGCGCATTGTAGCGTTCGGCAAGCGTTCGGATGACCGCGCCCTTGTCGGGAAAATACTGGTAGAGCGAGCCAATCGACACCTCCGATCTCTCCGCCAGATCGCTCATGCGCATGGCGTCGCTGCCGCCTCCGGCGATGAGCGCGGTGGCGGCCGTCAGGATGCGCTCGACGCGGTCGCGGCTGCGCTGCT
>JBGTLX010000668.1:0-1889 GCA_041743855.1 Rhizobiaceae bacterium
GGGGCACAAGCGACAGTGCGCCGCGCGCGCCTCGACGGGCGCGCAGGACGATGCGGATGGCGGCGGCATCCGCGTAGGGGTGGACCGGCACGATTTCGGCGTTGCCGAAGCGTTTTCCGAGCGCTGCAAGCAAAGGAGCCAGCGAGACGGGGCGGGCGATAGTCGCCAGATGGCCTGTCGGGCGGAGCACGGCCGCGGCGCTGCGGATCCATTGCTCGAACAAATCGTCCGGCATAACGTGCGCGCTTTTCCTGAGACCGTACGGCGTTTGCCGGTCCTTTTCGGCGTTGAAGGGCGGGTTCATGATGACGAAGTCGAAGGAATTATCGGCAAGCCCGGCCGTTGCCCGCGCCCGCCCGGACAGAGTCACGTCGGCGACCAGCAGCGACGCGCGGGCCTCTAGGTGGGCGTTTTGCGGGAGCGCCAGCGTCGCCATCGCGAAATGCGCCATCTCGGCCGATTGCTCGACCAGCGTGATGGTAGCGCCGGCTAAGCGCGATATGACGGCAAGGCCGGCCGCGCCGGCTCCTGCCCCGAAATCCGCGAGCTTTCCGGAAAAGTCTCGAGGAACGGCCGCGGCCAGCATCAGTGCGTCCATGCCGGCGCGATGGCCCGCGCCCTTCGGCTGCGCCAGCCAGAAACCGCCGCGATGAAAGGCGTCGATCGTTTGGTCAGGCGGGTTCATGGTCCGTATGTTCAGCGGTCCCGCATCTCGTTGGCGATGCCTGCGTCGACCAGGATTCGCCGCGCAGCGTCCACTTCGTCGTCGACGACCATGACGCGCCTTGGCAGGATGCCGATCGAACCGTCGAGCACGCTCATATTCTGGTCGGCGACGAAACAGCCGATGCCGGCATCCTTCAGCAGCGATTCGACGAAGGAGATGATGACGGCGTCGTTGGTGCGGATGAGTTCTTTCATCGGCCGAAAGTCGCAGGTAAGCCCGCCGATGTAAACGCCGACAGGCGGCGCGGCATTCGCGGGCCGCGCCAAATCGCCCCTTGCCGTCGATACCCCTGCCGCCCTAGTTTCAGGCGGGAAGCAACTGTACCGTCTTCGACGGAGTGCAGCACGGGAGAATTGGTCTTGGGCGTCGTTCTCAATATCGAAAGCGGGAAGCGCGAAGCGGCCTCGATGGCGCGCCTGGTCGAGCTGACGGCGGCCGACATGGGTCGCGTCAACGAACTGATCCTGTCCAAGGCCGGCTCCGACGTGGAGATGATCCCGCAGATCGCCAATCATCTGATTTCATCGGGCGGCAAGCGTCTGCGGCCGATGGTGACGCTCGCCGCCGCGCAGATGTTCGGCTATGCCGGCGACGGCCATGTGAAGCTCGCGACCAGCGTCGAGTTCATGCACACCGCCACCCTGCTGCACGATGATGTCGTCGACGAGAGCGGCATGCGGCGCGGCAGGAAGACGGCGCGGATGATCTGGGGCAACCAGGCGAGCGTGCTGGTTGGCGATTTCCTGCTCGGCCAGGCGTTTCGCATGATGGTGGATGTCGGCTCATTCGACGCGCTGGACATCCTGTCGGCGGCCGCCTCCATCATCGCCGAGGGCGAGGTGATGCAGCTTGCCGCGGCAAAAAACCTCGAAACGACCGAGGACGAGCATTTCGCGGTGATCAAGGCCAAGACAGCCGCGCTCTTTTCGGCCGCGGCCGAGGTCGGCCCGGTCATCGCCGGCGCGTCGCGCACCGATCGCGCCGCACTGCGCTCCTACGGCATGAATCTCGGCCTGGCGTTCCAACTCATCGACGATGCGCTCGATTATGGCGGCTCGACCAAGGAACTGGGCAAGAATGTCGGCGACGACTTTCGCGAGGGCAAGGTCACGTTGCCGGTGATCCTCAGTTATAGGCGCGGCGCAGCATCGGAACGGCTGTT
>JBGTLX010000669.1:0-7074 GCA_041743855.1 Rhizobiaceae bacterium
CGCGCCGTCTGCTCGACGCTGATCGCGCAGGCCTACGGGCTGGTGCGTTACCCGATCCTGCCCGAAATCACCCGCGCGCCCGGCCGCGCCTCGGCGCAATCCTCCTATTCGCGGCAGGAGATATTGCACATCCGCCACCATTCGCTCTACACGCCGCGCGATTTCGACCTGTCGCCCTATTTCCGCATCGTCAAGCCGACGCTGGAATATGGCTTCGACTACAGGGCGGTGACCTGGGCCGGAGAGGGCGGCGCGGACGCCGCCCTTTAGCCAGTTACTCGACCGCGCCCGTCGCACTGTCGTCGGCGGGGGCGATGCGCAGGATTTCGCCATTGTCCTCGTCGGTGACGACGTAGATGGCGCCGTCCGGACCCTGCGCGACATCGCGGACGCGCAAGCCCAGATCCTCCAGCAGACGTTCCTCGCCGGCCACTTTGTCGCCGTCGATTTCCAGCCGCACCAGCGCCGTCGAAGCCAGGCCGCCGACGAACAGATCGCCCTTCCAGTCGGCAAAGGCGTCGCCGCCGTAGAAGATCATGCCGGACGGCGCGATCACCGGCGTCCATGTGTAGATGGCGTCGGCCATGCCTTCGGCCTTCTGGACGCCTTCGCCGACCGGGGTGCCGTCATAATTGACGCCGAGCGTCACGATCGGCCAGCCGTAATTGGCGCCCGGTTCGATGATGTTGAGTTCGTCGCCGCCCTTGGGGCCGTGCTCGATCTCCCACAGCACGCCGGTTTCCGGGTTCATGGCGGCGGCCTGCACATTGCGGTTGCCGTAGGACCAGATTTCCGGCAGCGCGCCTTCGCGGCCGACGAACGGGTTGTCCTGCGGAACCGAACCGTCCGGATTGATGCGGACGATCTTGCCGAGATGCGAATCCAGGTCCTGCGCTTGGCCGCGAAACTGCTCCTGCGACCGCTCGCCGAGCGTCACGAAGAGATGGCCCTCGCCGTCGAAGACCAGCCGCGATCCGAAATGCTGCTCGCTGTCGACCTTGGGCTGCTGCTGGAAGATCACCTCGACGCTGTCCAGCGCCGTCAAATCCGCGCTCAGCTTGCCGCGCGCGACCGCCGTTCCGTTGCCCCCGTCGCCGGGCTCGGCATAGCTCAGATAGACCAGCCGGTTCTGCGCGAAATCGGGATCGAGCGCCACGTCGAGCAGGCCGCCCTGGCTGCGCGTATCGACTTCGGGCACGCCTGTAACCGGCTCCGAGATTTGGCCTTCGGCGGTGACATGGCGCAGCGCGCCGGATTTTTCCGTGACCAGCATGCCGCCTTCGGGCAGGAAGGCCAGCGCCCACGGATGATCGAGACCGTCGGCGACCGTCTGGACGTCGATGGATGGGCCTTCGGTCTGGAAAACCTCGTCGACCGCGAATGCCGGCGTGGCGGCGAGAAGGACGAGCGGCGCGGCGATACGGAGGGTGAATTTCGACATGATTGCAATCCTTCTGATCCATGAAAATCTGGTTCGCGCGAGGTCCGCCCATCGCATGAAGCTTTGACGCAGAAGAATTCAGCGCCGGCCCGGTTCCGCCGCCACACGGGTTCGTGAAGATGCTTGACGAAAATCCTGCTTGCGTTCCCGTCGTTCCACCGCTCTGTCGATCGTCGCCTTGTGTGACGCGTCTAAATTGACCCGGCCGGTCGGCTGTCCTCTCCCCGTCTCGTAACGACGCGCGCCGCCAGCAGGCATAGCAGCGCCCAGGCAAAGCCGGCGCACCATCCGGCCAAGACGTCGGATGGCCAGTGCACGCCGAGATAGACGCGCGACAGGCCGACAAGCAATGTCGTCAGCACGGCGACGGAAATCACATAGATCTTGGCCGCGCGTCCCGGAACCGTTCGCGCCAGCAGCGATCCGAGCGTCAGATAGGTCACCGCGGACAGCATGGCGTGGCCGCTTGGAAAGCTCAACGTGTAAACCTCGGCCAGATGCGAGACGAGATCCGGGCGCGGCCGCTCGACCCCGAGCTTCAGAAGGCTCGACAGAACCTGCCCGCCGGCGACGGCTGTCAGCACGAACAGCGCCGTACCGAGGCTTCGCGAAACCAGGAGGTAGAAAACCGCCGCCAGCGTGACGAGCAGCAGCACCGCCGTGCCGCCCAGCGCGGTGATGTCGCGCATGGCTTCCTCGAACCACGCCGGGCCCAGCGGATTGTCGGCGTCGCCGGCCTCGCGAAAGGCGAGCAGGATCCTCGTGTCGAAATCATGCGCGGTCGCTTCGCGCGCCACTTCCATCAGTTCGACAAAGCCCCAGCAGGCGGCCGCGATCAGAAATCCCGCCGCCAGCGCCGGGAACTCCACCCGGTTGAGCACTCGCCAATTCATGCCGGCTCCATACGCAAGAAAACGATCGCGGCATTTGCAGGGTCGCAAATAAGGCGATTTGTCATGCTCCTGTTATCTGCCGCGATTAGGCGAATTGTTCAACTCCAGCCACAGTGTCAGCCAGAGGTAACAGGATGAACAAGCACAACGTCGACACCAAACTCCGCACCAGCCTGCTCGAGGAAAACGTTGGCCCAGGCCACAATCCGACCGGCAACTCGACCATGGGCGAGATCATTTCGCAGCGCTTTTCGCGTCGCGGTTTTCTGAAAAATTCACTTGCCGTCTCCGCGATTGCCGCGACCGTCAGCCCGATCGCTCTCATTCTCGCCGACGATGCGCGCGCCGCTTCCGGTTCCGCCTTCATCTTCGACGAGGTAGAGGCCGGCATAGACGACAAGCATCATGTCGCCGCGGGCTACGACGCCGACGTGCTGTTGCGCTGGGGCGACCCGATCTTTGCCGATGCGCCCGAATTCGATCCCGCGAACCAGACGCCGGAAGCCCAGGAGCGCCAGTTCGGCTACAACAACGACTATGTCGGCTACATCCCGATCGAAGGGTCTGCCGAGCACGGCCTGCTTGTGGTCAACCACGAATACACCAACGAGCATTTGATGTTCCCCGGCATCGTTTCTATCATTGAAAAGGAGGGCAAGAAAGAAATCGAGGTCGCGCCGGCCGATCAGAAGCGCGTCGACATCGAGATGGCGGCCCATGGCGGCGCCATCGTCGAAATCCGCAAGGAAGGCGGCAAATGGCAGGTCGTCAGGGACGGCAAGCTCAACCGCCGCATCACCGCCTCCACCGAAATGCAGTTGACCGGTCCCGCCGCCGGCCACGAGCGCCTGAAAACCGGCGCCGACGCCACCGGCACAAAAGTTCTCGGCACGCTCAACAATTGCGCCGGCGGCGTCACGCCCTGGGGCACCTGGATACTGGCCGAGGAAAATTTCCACGGCTATTTTGCCGGCGAACTGCCGGCCGATCACAAGGAAGCCGCCAATTACGAGCGGCTGGGCGTTCCGGAGGGCTCGTATCAGTGGGCCAATTTCCACGACCGTTTCGACGTGTCGAAGGAGCCAAACGAAGCCAACCGTTTCGGCTGGATCGTCGAGGTCGACGTCGATGACCCGAATTCCATTCCCAGGAAGCGCACCGCGCTCGGCCGCTTCAAGCATGAGGGCGCCGAATCCATCGTCGCGCCCGACGGCCGCGTCGTCTTCTATCTCGGCGACGACGAACGCTTCGATTATGTCTATAAATTCGTCACCGCCGGAAAATTCAACCCGGATGACCGTGCCGCCAATATGGATTTGCTTGACGAAGGCACGCTCTACGTGGCGAAGTTCGCCGAGGACGGCACGATGACGTGGTTGCCCCTTGTGCAGGGCGAGGGACCTTTGAGTGCGGATAACGGTTTCGCCTCTCAGGCCGACGTGGTGATCGAGACCCGCCGCGCCGCCGATTTGCTCGGCGCGACCAAGATGGACCGGCCCGAGGACATCCAGCCAAACGCCGCCAACGGCAAGGTCTATGTCATGCTGACCAACAACACCAAGCGCACGGCGGACCAGATCGATGCGGCCAATCCGCGTGCCGAAAACGCCTTCGGCCACATCATCGAAATCGTCGAGGAAGGGGGCGATTTCACCGCTGCTTCGGGCAAGTGGGAAGTGCTGCTGAAATGCGGCGATCCCTCGGTGGCCGAGGTCGGCGCGTCCTTCTCCACGGCCACCACCGCCAATGGCTGGTTCGGCATGCCGGACAATTGCGCGATCGATGCAGCGGGTCGGCTCTGGGTTTCGACCGACGGCAACAGCCCGAAAGCCACCGGCCGCACCGACGGGCTTTGGGCCGTCGACACCGAAGGCGAGGCGCGCGCCACCTCGAAACTGTTCTTCCGGGTGCCGGTCGGCGCCGAAATGTGCGGCCCGCTGTTCACGCCGGACGACCAGACGGCCTTCGTCGCGGTCCAGCATCCAGCCGATGGCGGCGACGATTGGGAAGGGTTCGGCCGTCCGTCCTATTATGAGGATCCGTCGACCCGCTGGCCGGACTTCAAGGACGACATGCCGGTTCGCCCCTCGGTCGTCGTCATCACCAAACAGGGCGGTGGCAAGATCGCGGTTTAAAGCGAAGAGCGTCTCCTCGGACGCGCAAGGGACGCTCTGACACTTTAAATTGGCGCATGATCCTTTCCAAATCCGAATATGATTTTCGGGGTCGTGCGCTTCTTCTTTCCGGGTCGGGACGTGGCCTGCCGGTCACGTCCCTCATTTTCCCGCCAGCAGCGGCCCGAGCGTGATCAGCCCCACCGCAGCGACCGCCAGCACGATGCCGCTGCTTTGCAACGCATTGAGCCGCTCGCCGAACACCGCCAGCGCGATGATGTTCACCGCCACCAGTTGGATCACCGCCGACAGGCTGAAGGCCGTCGCCATGCCGAATTCGCGCACCAGCCGCAGCATGATCAGATTGCCCGCCGAATAGAGCAGTAGCGTCAGCACGATCTTGCCGAGGCTCGGTTGCAGCGCCCAGTTTTTCGCCGACGCCGCCGCAGCCAGGAAGATTGCGGTCGAGAGGCCGAGTTGGGCGAGGCCGCTGACGGTCATGATTTGATCCCGGATTTCTTCTCCGGTGTTCTCGTCAATGGGGCCTGCGGCGTCAAGCCGCCGCGGCAGTGGGCCGCTGTGCCAACCCGCCGCTTTGACCCGTGTTGCACCCGCGCCTATCTTTGTCGCAGGCCCGGAGGCCGCAGCCCATGGAAGCAGATCCGCTGATCTTGTCGCGCATCCAGTTCGCGGCAAATATCTCGTTCCACATCCTGTTTCCGTCGATCACCATCGCGCTCGGCTGGGTGCTTCTGTTCTTCAAGCTGCGCTACACCGCCACCTCCGATGCCGCCTGGATGCGCGCCTACTTCACCTGGGTAAAAGTGTTCGCGCTGTCTTTCGCCATGGGCGTCGTCTCCGGCGTCACCATGAGCTTCCAGTTCGGCACCAACTGGCCCGGCTACATGGAGCATGTCGGCAACATCGCCGGCCCGCTGCTGGCCTATGAAATCCTCACCGCCTTCTTCCTCGAGGCGGTGTTTCTGGGCATCATGCTGTTCGGCTTTCGCCGCGTCTCCAACCGGGTTCACACCGCCGCCACCTTCCTCGTCGCCTTCGGCACAACCATGTCGGCTTTCTGGATCATCGCGCTGAATTCCTGGATGCAGACGCCCGCCGGCCACGAAATCCGCGACGGCGTGGTTTTTGCGCTCGACTGGTGGGCGATCGTCTTCAACCCGTCCATGCCCTACCGGCTCGTCCATGTGCTCATCGCCTCGGGGCTCACCGTCTCGTTCCTGATCGCCGGCCTGTCGGCGCTGCGCTATCTCGCCGGCGACCGCTCCGTCTCGATGTGGAAGGCGCTGCGCACCGGCGTCTTCACGGGCGCGCTGCTCATTCCGGCGCAGATTTTCGTCGGCGACCAGCACGGGCTGAACACGCTCGAGCATCAGCCGCAAAAGATCGCCGCCATGGAGGCCAACTGGACGACCGGCCCCAACGTGCCTCTGGTGCTGTTCGCCATTCCCGACGAAAGTGCGCGGGAAAACCATTTCGAGATCGCCATCCCCAACGGCGCCAGCTGGATTCTCAAGCACAGCGCCGACGGAATCGTTCCCGGCCTTGACCGGTTCGAGGGCCTGCACCCGCCGGTCTTCCCGGTCTTCTGGGGTTTTCGCATCATGGTCGGCACGGGGCTGGCCATGCTCGCCGTATCCTGGACGGCGGCGTTCTTCCTGTGGCGGCGGCAATCGCTGCCGAAGGCGCTGGCATTCATCATGGTCCCGATGGCGCTGTCGGGCTGGGTGGCGACGCTCGCCGGCTGGTACACGACCGAGATCGGCCGCCAGCCCTGGCTGGTCTCGGGCATTCTGAAAACCGCCGAAGCGCTCGGGCCGGTCCCCGGCGGCCATGTCGCGCTGACGCTTGCCGTCTATCTGGCGCTCTACGCCGCGCTGCTTCTGGCCTATCTCGGCGTGCTGGTGCATCTGGCGCTGAAGGCCGCGAGCGAAGGCGACGACTCGCCGGAACCGGCCGTGCGCGACAAGCCGCTGGCGCAACCCGTGGCGGAGGGGTGAGGGAGATGCGTGCTCACGAGATTTCCTTTGCCCGAGCTCGCAAGTTGAGACGCGAGATGAGCCTGCCCGAAGTCCTGCTGTGGGATTGCCTGCGGGGAGGCCGGCTCGAAGGCTTGCGTTTTAGGCGGCAGCATCCGGTCGGACCCTATATTCTTGATTTTTATTGCCGTCAGCTCGACTCGCCGTCGAAGTCGATGGCGCGCATCACGATCGTCCGGGCCAGATGCATCACGACGGGCGGCGTGACACCTGGCTTGCCGGGCAGGGGATCAGGATCATGCGTTTGCCCGCTACGGATGTTCTGGACGACCATGCGCTGGAGGGTGCTCTGGTCATGATTGCGCATGCCGCTGCCGGCTCGAACGATCACATTTCGACCGCGCCGCCTCCGCAGCACCACTCTCCAGATATCAGGTCCGCGCCCCCTCCACCGCCTTCGGCGGTCCCCCTCCCCCGCTTCGCAGGGGAGGATCCAGAGGTGCCGTCTGCGACGCTGGGGATCCTCCCCCGTTTACGGGGGAGGGGGACCGCCGAAGGCGGTGGAGGGGGCGGAAGCGGAGGTGGAGACGCTCCATGACCCTCGACTGGCCAACGCTTCTCCCCCTCGT
>JBGTLX010000670.1:0-3904 GCA_041743855.1 Rhizobiaceae bacterium
GCGATCGCGAAGCCGCGCGGCAAAAGGCGCTCGGCCACACCTGGGCCGCGTGCGCCGACCAGTTCATGGACCATATCCGCGCCGCATCCGCTCAGCCGGCGCTGCGTCAGGAGCGTCCGCTTAGAGCGGTTCATGGCTAGATATCTAGGGTGTGTTGAGATTCAGGTCAGGCCGAGCCGGAGTCGAAGACGGGCGCGTAAGCGACCAAACTGGGTGGATTTCGAGAACCGAAGCGGAGTGTACTTTTGGGTACGTGAGCATTGGAAGCGCAGAAAGCCGCCATTTGCAGGCCGGCATGGCGTGAATATCGACATGCCCTACGACGCCGCGCGGAATTTCCGCGCCCGAATAAACTCCATGAAATCCTCCGCGCTCATGGCGCGCGCGAAGGCATAGCCCTGCAACGCCTGGCAGCCGAGCTGCCTGAGGATGCGGGCATGCGCCATGGTCTCGACGCCTTCGGCCAGAACCTCGATGCCGAGCGACCTGCCGATATCGATGATCGAACCGACGAGCTGCCTCTGGGCCGGTGAGCGCACGACGGGCATCACCAGTTGGCGGTCGATCTTGAGCCGGCGCGGCTTCAGCTTGAGCAAGCTGACGATCGAGGCGTAGCCGGTGCCGAAATCGTCGATTTCGATGTCGATGCCCAGCCCCTTGATCTGCTCCACGTTCCAGGTGACGAGATCGTCGTTCTCGTCGAGGAAGATCGATTCGACCAGTTCGAACGAAATCGTTCCGGGCCGGATGTTGAGTTCCTTCAGGTTCCTGATCAGTTCCTCGTCATGCAGGCGGCGCGCCGAGACGTTGACCGACGCCTTCGGCACCAGCAGCCCCGCCTGCTCCCATGCGTTGAAGTTTTGCAGCGTCTGCTCGAGGATGATGCGGTCGATCGTGCCGACGACGTTCAACTCGTCGGCGATCTTCATGAAGGCCGCCGGCGAAAGCAGCCCCTCGGTCGGGTGGCGCCACCGCGCCAGCGCCTCGACCCCGACAATGGCCAGCGTCGCCGCGTCGAACTGCGGCTGGTAGTAGGCGACGAACTCGTTGCGCTCGATGCCCGAAAGGATGTCGTCGGCGATGCGCTTGGTGCTGACGATCTCCGATTGCAGCGCTTCGTTGAAGAACTGGTGGCGGTTGCGGCCGCGGCTTTTGGCCCGGTAGAGCGCCATGTCGGCGTTGCTCAGCAAGCGCCTCGGATCGGCGACGCCATCCGTGTCGCTCGCAATGCCGATCGAAACGCCGAACCGGCACTCGTGGCCCTCGTAGAGCACCGGTTGGTGCATTTCGTTGATGATCCTGCTGGCAAGTGCGGCTAGCCTTTCGTTCCACTCGGCCTCGCTCGCCCCGTCGGCCGGGCAAACGGCGACGAACTCGTCGCCGCCCACCCGCGCGACGAAATCGCCGGTGCGCAGATTGGCCTTCAGCACCTTTGCCGCATGCATCAGCATGGCGTCGCCTGCGGCGTGGCCGAGCGTGTCGTTGATCTGCTTGAAGCGGTCGAGATCGATGTGCAGCAGGGCCGCGCGCTGGCCTTCAGCCTCGAATTGTTCGGCGTGGCGCACCAGCACCTCGTCGAGGTAGCGGCGGTTGGGCAGCCCGGTCAGCGAATCGTGCAGCGAGTTGTATTCGATGCGGGCCTTGGCGGTTTCGAGTTCCGCGTTTCTCGCCTCGCTCAGCGTCTTCGCCTTCTTGAGGTTTTCCTGCAGGCTGACATCGGCCGACACATCCCAGTTCACGCCGACGATCTTGAGCGGCCCGCCAATGTCCTGGTAGGCTTTGGCGCTCTCGCGGACGTGCCGGACCTCGCCCTTGCCGAGCAACAGGCGGTACTCGGTTTGATAGCTGCCGCCGTTTGCAAAGGCGGCTGGAAACTCGGCCAGCACGCGGGCCAGGTCTTCGGGATGGATCGAGCGCTCCCAATGGGTGAAGTCTCGCCGGCCTCCGTCGGCGGGATAGCCGTAGAGCTCGTTCATGCGGTCGTCCCACAACAATTCGTTGGTATCCGTGTCGAGTTCCCAAACCCCGATTTGCGAGCTGTCGAGCGCCAGACCGAGACGCCGCGACAGGCGGCCTAGCTCAGTCTCGCGGCTCTTCAGTTCGCCGATGTTTCTAAGCCGCTCCTGGATCAGCCGTCCGGTCAGAACGGTCGGCACCATGATCAGCGCGCCGGCCGCCAGCATGAAAAGGCGCAGCATCCACGCATTGGGCGGCGAAATGTCCCAGCCGCCCTTCGGGATGGCGGAGATCTGCCAGCTGCCGGCTGGAAGGATAATTTCGGCGGTCACCGGGTCGCTTTGCGCGACCGAAGCGCTTCCATGGAACAGCGCGCCCTTGAACCCCGTCGCGTCGCGTCCGGCGATGGCGATGTCGAGCGGCAGACCGGCGTCCAGCAGCCCGCTTTCTCGGTAAAGTCTCTCGACATCCACGACCGCCGATATGATGCCCCAGAATGCCCGTTCGCCGCCCGGCCTATCCGTGAAAACCGGGAAGCGGCCGATGAAACCCTGTCCGCCCTGCACCAGATCGACGGGACCGGCCAGGATAAGCTCGCCGGAATCGCGCGCTCTGATCGCCGCCTCGCGCTGCGCCGCGTTGTTGCGGTAGTCGAGGCCGAAGGCGCGTTCGTTGCCCTCGAGCGGATACATCAGGGACACGATCAGATCGGGCGCGCCGGCGATGTTCCTGATCTGGGATTTCTCCATCAGCAGGTTGCCCGCCAGTTCCGCGAACCGCTTCTGGCTCATGCCGGGCTCCGTCGCCAGCGTGGCGACGAGACCGCGCACCAACTGGATGTTGCCGTTGATGTTGCCTTCGAGCTTGGCTCGGATCACGCCGACCTGGCCGAGCACGTCGGCCCGCATGCCCTGTTCGAAGACTTTCCGGTTCTGGTGTTCGGCAAACAGCCCCGCCGCCACGATGACGATCAGCGCCAGCGCCGCCGGCGCGTTGGTCGGACTGATCAGGACACGCAATGTCTTGCGCAGGGCAATGAGCCGGGCTGACAAAATCTTCCAGAACCTTGTGGCCGCCCGGATTTCGGACGCATTGCACAGCCTAGCCCGGACTGCTTAACTATGGCTTTAGACGCCCCCGAAATCCTGACGGATGGCGTATCGGCAAACGCTGAGTCCGATTGCGCTCTGAGGTTCAGATTTGCCGCCTATCGCCTGGACGCGATTCAATTCAGCTGGAGGGCTGATCGACCCAACGCCAAGCGGCGGACTCATCCGCCAGATCGAAGGTTTTCGCCTCGACGGGCGATATCGGCGAAAACAGATTGATCATCGCCTTTGCCCAGAGCGGCGCGCCCACGACCGCGTAGCGCCGGACGTGCTTGGCCGAGTCGGCCTGCGCCTTCATCGCCTCGCCGTTGAAAATGGCGGAGAGTTCAGCGCCGTCGTAGTTGCGCATCACGAGCAGGATGTCGACCGTGTCGTGCGCGGCGAACGCCGTCTCGGTCCGCCGCGCCATCCATTCTATATCGTCGTCCTCGATTTTTGCCCTGACTTCAAAGGCGAGGAGATCGGGACGGCTTGTTTCCAGAGCGGCTATCGAGGCATGCGGTGCGGTGTCGGACATGATCGTCTCTCCTCAAGTCGCCTAGCAACCTAAAGCGGCGCCGTTTGTTCCCGGGCGGCTGGCAGTCTCCAGCCGTATCCGCCTCCAGATAACGCTCCATTCGGAAAAAGCAGACCGCTTTGACCTGCTGTCGTCACATCCCCTTCAACCTGTACAGCGCTTCCAGCGCCTCGCGCGGCGTCAATTCGTCTGGGTTGATGGCTGCAAGCCGTTCGCGCAGCGTATCCAAGGCCGCGGGCTTCGGCTGCTCGCGCCGCACCGCGGCGTTAAACAGCGGCAGGTCGTCGACCAGCCGGTTCGCCCTACCTGAAGCTTGGCTCGT
>JBGTLX010000671.1:0-4131 GCA_041743855.1 Rhizobiaceae bacterium
CCACTGCGTGGATCGCTCCTCACCCCCCACCAAGGGGGAGATAGCGCGCGTTCTCAACCGCTGCGGACCAGTCAAAAGTCACGGCATGAATCCTCGGGTCTGCGCACCGAGCTTCGCTCCTGCTCCGCCCGAGGATGACGACGGCGCATGGATTCTTGGCTAATCACAACGCTGGCGGCTGACGCGATCGCCAGAACTCAAACAAACAGCTCGACCTTCTCGAACGTCCGCACGTCGATCAGGCCGACATCCGAAATCCTGAGTTCCGGGATGACGACCAGCGCCAGCAGCGAATGCTGCATGTAGGCGTTGTTGACCGAGCAGCCCATGGCGCGCATCGCTTCGGTCAGCTTTTTAGCCTTGGCGGCGACGATTTCGGCGCGTTCGTCCGACATCAGGCCAGCGATCGGCATTTCGACCAGCGCCAGTTCCCTGCCCTTCGAGAACAGCACGACGCCGCCGCCGGTTTCGGCCAGCCGGTTGGCGGCCAGCGCCATGTCGGCCTTGTTGGTTCCGACGACGATGATGTGATGGCTGTCATGCGCGACAGTCGAGGCCATGGCGCAGTTTTCCCTGTAGCCGAAGCCCGAGACGAAGGCATTGGCGACCTTGCCCGTGCCGCGGTGGCGCTCGACGACGGCGATCTGGCAGACGTCGTTGCCGAGATCCATGGCGACCAGCCCGTCGGTCACGGCGAGGTCGGCTTCCAGCGCGCGGGTCGGGGCCTGGTTCTCGATCACGCCGATGACGCGGACGCGAACCTCGTTGGCGCCGGCGGGCGCCGTGATGTCGAAGTCGGCGGCTTCGATCGTCTTGCCGAGATGGACGGTGTTTTTTGCGCTGGCCGGATAGTCGTAGGCCGGGATGTCGATCTCGAGTTTTCCGGACGCAGCGACACGCACGCCGCGCGAAAAAACCGCGTCGATGGTCATTTGCGGCAGGTCCGACACGATCAGGAAATCGGCAAGCCGGCCCGGTGCGATCGAGCCGATCTCGCGCGCCAGTCCAAAATGCTGCGCGGTGTTCAGCGTCGCCATCTGGATCGCCGTCACCGGCTTCAACCCCTGCGCGATCGCGTGGCGCACGACCCGGTCCATGTGGCCCTCATCGACCAGCGTGCCTGAGTGCGAGTCGTCGGTGCACAGGATGAAATTGCGCGGGTCGATCCCCTGCTCCGTCACCGCCTTGATCTGGCTGGCGACATCGTACCACGCCGAACCCAGCCTGAGCATCGCCTTCATGCCCTGCCGGACGCGGGCGATGGCGTCCTCGGCGCGCGTGCCCTCGTGGTCGTCAGCCGGCCCGCCCGCCGCATAGGCATGGAAGGGCCGGCCGAGATCGGGCGACGCATAATGCCCGCCGACCGTCTTGCCGGCATGAATCGTCGCGGCGATCTCGCCGGCCATCACCGGATCGTTGGCGACGACGCCCGGAAAATTCATGACCTCGCCGAGCCCGATGATGTTTTCCCAGCCCATCGCCTCGGCCACATCGGCGACGCCGAGCTCAGCGCCGGCATTTTCCAGACCCGGCGCGGATGGTACGCAGGACGGCATCTGCACATGGACGTTGACCGGCATGGCCAGCGCCTCGTCATGCATCAGTTTTACGCCTGCCAGCCCAAGCACATTGGCGATCTCGTGCGGGTCGATGAACATCGAGGTCGTGCCGTGCGGGATGACGGCGCGGCAGAATTCCGTCACCGTCACCATGCCGCTTTCGACATGCATGTGCGCGTCGCACAGACCCGGCACGAGATAGCGCCCGGCGGCGTCGACGATTGTCGTGTTCGCGCCGATGGCGTGGCTTGCATCCGGCCCGCAGAAGGCGAAGCGGCCGCCGACGATGGCGAGATCGGTTCCCGCGATGATCTCGCCCGAATGCACATTGACCCAGCGGCCATTGCGGATGACGAGGTCGGCGGGCTTGCGGCCCATGGCGACATCGACCAGCAGCGTAGCCATTTCCGCCCACGGTTTCGGCTTCTGGAAAGGCGCTTTAAACATCTGTCGATTCCCTCATTACGAGACTGTGCCAAGGACGGCGTCGCTTGACCAGTTGGCCGATGCGCAACGCATCAGTTAGCCCCCCGGAAGCTACGCCTATCGTAGGATGTTTGTTTTTTCGGCAAACTGCTCTAGCTTGGACGTAACGGCTCTTTATCCGTTGATGTCCGGCGCGGGAAGCATCCGAGCCGGACCAATAAATTTAAATTCCCGGAGGAAACCATGAAGAAATTTCTCGCAACCCTGGCAGCAGCCGTGCTGTTGCCGCTCGCCGCGTCGGCACAGACCTATCCGGAACGCGCCATCACCATCGTCGTGCCTTTCTCGGCCGGCGGCCCGACCGATACGGTCACACGCCTGATCGCCGAGCCGATGAGCGCCACGCTCGGCCAGCAGATCATCGTTCAGAACGTGGCCGGCGCCGGCGGCACACTGGCTGCCGGACAGGTCGCGAATGCCAACCCCGACGGTTATACCGTGCTGATGCATCATATCGGCATGTCGACCGCGCCGACCCTCTACAGCAATCTGCCCTATGACCCGATCGAGGGCTTCGAGCAGATTGGCCTGGTCACCGAAGTGCCGATGACCATCATCGGGCGCAAGGATCTCGAGCCGACGACGTTGCAGGAACTGGTCGATTACGTGAAGGCGAACAAGGACACCATTACCTACGCCAATGCCGGCATCGGCGCGGCCTCGCAGCTTTGCGGCCTGCTGTTCATGGAAGCGATCGGCACCAAGGTCACCGAAGTGCCCTATCAAGGAACCGGCCCGGCGATGACAGATCTTGTCGGAGGCCAGGTCGACTTCATGTGCGACCAGACCACCAACACGACCGGACAGATTACATCCGGCGCGGTCAAGGCTTATGCCGTAACGTCGGCCGAACGGCTGAAGTCCCTGCCGGACCTGCCCACGACCACCGAAGGCGGCCTGCCCGACTTGAACGTCACGGTCTGGCATGGCCTCTATGTGCCGGCCGACACACCAGCAGAGGTCGTTCAGGCGCTGTCCGCAGCGTTAAAGGCCGCGCTCCAGAACCAGAATGTCATTGACCGCTTCGCCGAACTCGGCACCACGCCGGTTTCCCAGGAGCGTGCGACGCCTGAAGCGCATGTCGAATTGCTGACGTCACAGATCGAACTCTGGAAGCCGATCATCGAAGGGGCAGGCGTAGCCGCGCAGTAAATAGTGACCGGTGGGAGTTGCCTGTAGCTGCTCCCGCCGTTCCGGCAGACACGCCGTTGGGGGATCCGAGCGCCATGACCGCCCAAAAATCCTTGAAGGACCTGCTTTCGGGCCTGATCTTCATAGGCTTCGGACTGGCTTTCGGCTACGCGGCGCTGGGCTACACCATCGGCTCGGCCCTGCGGATGGGACCGGGTTACTTTCCGCTGATCCTTGCCGGCATCATGATCGTGCTCGGCGTCGTCATCCTGATCCAGTCATTCGCCGTCCGCAGGGACGAAACGCCGATCGGCGGCGTGCCCTGGCTCGGCCTCATCCTCATTCTGGGCGCGCTGGCGTTCTTCGGCCTGACGGTGCGCGGCCTCGGTCTCCTACCCGCGCTTTTCGTGACCATCTTCATGAGCGCCTTCGCCAGCCAGCGAACCGGCCTTTTCGCCGCACTCGTGCTTGCCGCCAGCCTGACGCTGCTTTGCATGCTGATCTTCGTCTGGGCGCTTGGCCTGCCTTTGCAGGTCATAGGACCTTGGCTGAACTTCTGAGGGGCGACCGGACATGGACCTCATAGCCAATCTCGGCCTCGGCTTCGACACCGCGCTGACGCCGGTCAACGTCCTTTACTGCTTCCTCGGCGTGCTGCTCGGCACGCTGGTCGGCGTGCTGCCGGGCATCGGGCCGACCGGCGCGATCGCCATCCTGCTGCCGATCACCTTCACGCTGGAGCCGGTGACGTCGCTGATCATGCTGTCCGGCATCTATTACGGCGCGCAATATGGCGGCTCGACGACCGCTATCCTCATCAACCTGCCCGGCGAATCCTCGTCGGCCGTCACAGCGATCGACGGCTACCAGATGGCGCAGCAGGGGCGCGCCGGCCCCGCGCTCGCCACAGCCGCGATGGGCTCCTTCTTCGCCGGCACCGTCGCCACGCTTCTGC